>CALESG010000018.1 GCA_937907215.1 uncultured Ruminococcus sp. | reverse complement strand
GGGCGGTTATTTCCTTTTATTATTGAAAACCATGTACAGAAATGATGCACCAGATATAAGCATTAGCATAAACTGGATAAAATCAGACCATGTTATGTAGTTATTCATAATATCACTCCCTTCTGGGAGCGTGGATTGACCGCCAATCCGAAGCCAATATGAAGTGGCTTCGATAGAATCGCCCAAGGATGGCGAGCCTACCGCTAATGGTATGCTCTTAAGTGACATTATATCATGAATTTCGACAAAAGTCAAATAAGTGTTTAAGTGTACTTTTTTAATTAAAAATTTTTAAAATGAGCATTGCAATCTAAAATCTGTAATGCTCGTTTTGTGCGTTTTGTACAAGATAACAACATAAAATTTATGTGAAATATAAGTAATTATATTCTTATTGATAATTACTATTGACAATTAAAAATATATGTGATATAATACAGTTACAATCTTGATAAAAAGATTATGTATATTAAATTTAGGAGGACTATAAATTATGAGTAAATATGTATGTTCAGTATGCGGCTATGTTCATGAAGGAGATAATCCACCGGAAGAATGCCCTATCTGCAAGGCACCAGCTGATAAATTTGTAAAGCAGGACGAAAACAAGACACAGTGGGCTGATGAACACGTTGTTGGTGTAGCTCAGGGTGTAGATGAAGAGATAGTAGCAGGTCTGCGTGAGAATTTCACAGGTGAATGTACAGAAGTTGGTATGTATCTTGCTATGGCACGTGTTGCTCATCGTGAAGGTTATCCTGAGATCGGCATGTATTGGGAAAAGGCAGCATATGAAGAAGCTGAACACGCTGCTAAGTTTGCAGAACTTTTGGGCGAAGTTGTTACAGATTCTACAAAGAAGAATCTTGAAATGCGTGTAGCTGCTGAATCAGGTGCTTGTGAAGGCAAGAAGGCTCTGGCTGCAAAGGCTAAGCAGCTTAATCTTGATGCTATTCATGATACAGTACACGAAATGGCTAAGGACGAAGCAAGACACGGTAAGGCTTTTGAAGGTCTGCTGAATAGATACTTCAAGTAATTTATTAAGTTTTAATAATTAAGTTTTAATATAAGAAACTGCTGCAACATAAACATTGCAGCAGTTTTATTTTTTTATTATTTTTAATTAAATTCACATACATATCCAATTCTGTATGATTTGTAACAGCTTACGGCAGCATCGCTGTTGTCATTAAAAGACCATTGATCATTTATTTGCCAAAGCATGATATAAGGTTCATAGGGGTGTGATGGATCATTGTAATCTATACCGGATGGTTCATTTGCAAACCAGAGATTATTATCATTTATATAATCAAGGCCTTCACCATCCAGCCATGATGCTGTTATAGAACCATCTGAAGCGAATGATGTTGTTCCACCTACCCATAGATATTTCAAGCTTGTGCTTGAAACCTGACTTAATATTTCGTTTAAGTCATCCTCGTTCTTTATGTATGCTAAATGTCCGCCCATTGATTCGCAATAGCTTTTCGCTTCATTCCATGTACACGCTTGTTCAACTACAGTAAAGGTTCTCTTAGGAGATTCAGTTGGCGGCTCAGTTGGCGGCTCAGTTGGAGGCTCGGTTGGAGGTTCAGTTTCAGGTTCTGTAGGTTCATCTGTTATTTTTACGGCAAGTTCAGTTTTTGACTCTTCAATCGTCTTTTCAGTTGATTCCAAAGAATCACTGTCATCATATGTGATTTTGTTTTTTCTTGAGTTATCGTTATTTATGAATAAAATTACCAAAATCGCTACAGCAATAACAAGCAGTGCTATAAGTGCTGTTATAATAGCTATCATAATGCTAAGATCGTTTTTGTTTTTATTTTTACTTGAAGATAAATTATTATTTGTCCCTGTATTTATTTCTGTATTTATCGCTGTCGGTATTTCATCGCTGTAATTATTCTGACCCCATTTGAATTGACCTTGCACTTGTTGATCATTGCTTTGCTGTTGTGTTAAGTTGTTTTCTCTTACAAGTTTTTGACCGCAAACATCACAATAAACATCATTGAGAGTATAATATTTGTTGCAGTTTGGGCATATTTTTCTGTTATTACTCATATATTATCCACCTTTAAATTTTACGTATTATCGCCAAGAGGGAGCTTTACAAACGTATTTGTTTCATCATTAAACAAGATTTTAAACTGACTGAATACCAGTGGGTATTCTATTTCATATCCTAATTCGTTAGAATTTCCTTCCAGCTTTACATCTGAACCATCAGGTAAACATGAATAAAAATTCTTATCATCGCTTACATAATAAATTCTTCCGTCAACATAGTTTGTATGCTTAGTGAATACAGAATTTATCTGATTTACATTTGTACCGTCCGGGTTCATTGAATATAAATAACGTGTATCTCTGTCGGATGAAAAATAAATTGCATCTTCGATTACGCAAACATCTGAACATTGATCATTGTTTATAACTTTTATATTTCCGCCGTCAAGATCCATTTCATAGAGTTTATAATTGTCATCGTAATTTACATAATATACCTTGTCATTTACAATGTTCATATACCATGCACAGCATTCTGATAGAACTTGAAGATCTGAACCATCACATTTCATACGGCAAATGGTATTTTTTCCATCAATTTGTCTGCTGAAATAAAGCATATTATCATAAAGTGTAAGCTCATAGCAATATTCAGAGAGAAGCATCTCATCTTCAAAGCTGTCTTTATTTATACGGTGAATGAAATTATTTTCAGCATTTGTAAAATAGATATAGTCATCTGAAATGTTCATATAGTAAGCAGAGCTGTCAGACATTTTTATATCGTTATTTTGCCAGTCGGTTTTATAGATTCCGTTAAATCCATAATAATAATATTCGCCGTCAGCACAGGCCTGTCCGCCGTTTATGATATTGCTTCTTCCGACTTTACTTCTGTCAGGTGTATTATTATTTTGAACATCTGTTTCGGTTGTGATTATAGTAGTTTCCTCAGTTGTAATTACAGTTGTTTCTGTAATGGTGCTGACAGTAGTGTGAGCGTAGGTGGAAGTGGCTTGAGTTGCAGATTCTGTTGATTCAGTTTGCGGCTTGCTTGTATCGGGTTCAGTTGGAGGCTCGGTCTTTTTGTAAGTTGTGGCTGTAATAGGTGCATAGCTGAATTCTAGTTTATCGTTATTTTTATCATTATCTTTCATAAAAAATAATATTATAAATATTGTTGTAAGAATTGCCAGAATGCATATGCATACTATTATAGTTATGATAAGAGTATTGTTTTTAGCAAGATTATTTTTAACAGTATCCGTACTGTTTTTATTTTCATTATAAGTTTGTTTAGAATGCTGACTTGAACTTTTCTCTTGCGTATATTGATTAAATTGATCTGACGTATTGCCAGACCTTTCATTATAAATGTAAAGGTCATTATCATTTTCAAAATCATCATATTCAGCTTGTTCTTTTGTTTCATAATCAGCTTCATATGATTCTCCAGATTCATTTTGCTCCACAAGTTGTTCACCACAATGTTTGCAGAATACAGCATTCGGATCGGATTCAATATTAAGGCATTTTGGACAGTATTTTGTTTCTTCAGTTTTTTTGTCATCGTCATTATAATCATTCCATGAAACAAGCTGACTTCCACAATTTGCACAGGTGCTTAAATTGTTGCTTTCATAAGTCATTTTGCATTGTGGACATATTTTCATAATTATCAATCTCCCATAGTATTATCGTCATTACCTTCGATCGTGCTGTTATCTAAATCAGATGAAGTATCAAAAACAGGCGGTTCGGTTTGTGTAATAGATACAATCGGATGAGTAGAAGTTGCAATCGGTTTGGGTTTAGTATATTGGATGCCATTGGAATTGTTATTATAATAATTAGATTCATCCTGCTCAGTTTGCATAGATTCTTCATTTTCTTCATTTGTGCTGATTATTCTAAATTCATTTAGTTTGTCAGTCAATAAGTATTTAATATAATAAAGGTTGTTGTTTGTATCCATATAGAACAGATCATTAGTATTATTGTTATTATAATGAACAATAACATAATATCCGCAGTTATCACCGGAAATATTATCCTGTATGCTGCGTATATATAAATATCCTTCTAATTTGCCTGAATTTAAATATATCATATCAAATTGTTTTTCCACAGTGTTGTTGTTTGTATGATATTCTATATTATATTTTGCACTATCAATAACAAGTTTGAGTTTATCGCCATCAATTATACTATTTATGTTGCCCTCTATATAGCCGCATGATTTTGTATCATAAAGCAGCCAGCCGTAGTTTTTATTATCATTTATATTTGACCATACAGTGTTGTAATATTCATTATATTTACTATTAAGCTCAATTCCTGCACCTGATATTTGAATATTATTATATATTAAGTTCTTATTGTTATCAAATACTTTTTTATCGCTTGTAAGCTTGTATGAATCGCCCTTATCAAGCCAATTATTTATGTCTTCTTCCAGAAATTCACCACAATTTTGACTATTGATTTCATAATTATTGCTTGCAGAATTTTCAGAAAGCCATGGTGCCAGACGCATATCTTCACCTTGATGCATATCTATAAAGTCACATGCATTTTCTCCGCTTGCGATCATTGTGGTAGTTGTTATAGTTGTAGTTGTGGTTACAGCAGTTGATTCAGAAGAAACTTCTGTAATTGCAACATTTTCTGAATAAGATTCTGCTGCAATGCTTGTAGTTTCTGTAGCGGATTCCGAATTTTCGTCTTTGCTTGAGAATAATTTTGATGCTGCAAATCCAATAGTGATTATTGCAGCCAATGCAATTACAACTAATAGTATAAGGAAAAGTTTCGATTTCTTAAATTCTGAAATTTGTTCCGTTTTTTCAGATGGTGTAGGTATGTATTGATTTGGCATTACATTTGAATTGTTTTGTATTGATTCTGACCGGTGAAGTGATTTTTCATTTTGAACAGGCGGCTGTTTAATCTTTTGGACAGGTGTATCATTGAAATTGTTTTGTCCTCTATATGGATTGTTGTTTATTATTTCAGTAGTTACGGCATTTTTAAGAGCTTCTTTTTCTACTTCTAAAAATATAAAGACATCGAGCAGTTCTTTTGCACTGCCATAGCCATTTTGATTAAAGTCAAAGCCATTTTTTTTGCAATTGCCACAAGGCATTTTTGCATCATTTGACTTATGACCACAGTATTTACAAAACACAATAACATCCTCCTTTTTATATTAAGTTTACTTATCACATGAGAACAATAATTCCAAAAACCACTGCAATTATCATTATTACAAGCAGTATTGATATTGTCAAAAGTATTATTTTAAGCGATTTTGGTGCTTTTTCATTATGTATAGGTTCTGGTTCATAAAGTTTAGAAACAGGCTCTGGAGTTTTGATAGGAGTATTATTAGAAGTTGAGGAAGGAGTTGGAGCAGCAGTGGGAATAAAACTAGGTTTTATTTTAGGTTCTGTTTTCTTTTCATAATTGCATATCATGCAGAACTCGCAGTCATCATTATTATTTGTTTCGCATTTAATACATTTCCACATATTTACTCTCCTCAATCAAATGTAGCCGGTTTCCATGGTGAAGCATCACTGGATTTATTAGGTTCAAATTTAGTAATTTCCGGCTTTTTTGTTTTATGTTTATCATTATTCTTTTGAGTTGCATTAACCATATCATAAAGAGTATTGAAAACTTCTTTCATTGAAATACGTTCTTCCGGGTCTTCAATAAGCATCTTTTCAATAAGCTCTCTGTAATCCTTTGAGATCTGGTTATTTAATATAAGCTTTTCTCCGTTTAGTACAGCTTCTCCTATATATGAATATTCATTGTCACTTTCAACTTTAGGCAATGAACCGCAGAGCAGTTCGTGAAAAATAATTCCTATTGAGAATACATCTGCTTTTGTAGTGATTACACCTTCTTCACCTTCTGAATCTATGTAGAGTATAGTTTCCGGAGAAAAATATACAAGGTCGCCGTGAATATCATCGCTGTATGGAACATTCTCTTCCAAAAAGCTACAGTCAAAGTCAATTATTTTAACTGTAAAGAAATCATCTATAGTAGACTTAAGTATCAGATTGTTTGGCTTAATATCCGAGTGGACAACACCTGCTGCTTCCAGTCTTGAAAATTCGTTTGCAAGCACCATCATAAGAATGTGTTTTTGACTCAGACTTTTTTTATTGATCTCATCAAAGCCTACATCGTTTGCCTCTATTTTTTCTGTTACAAGATAAAAGTTATTTTTGTATTTGAAAAAGTCGATAGGTACTACCATATTTCCGCCGTTACAGTGCATTATTGTTTTGTAGACTTTAGAATGCTGTGCGAACCATTCTTCGCATTCTTTTATTTGATTTTTGCGTCTTGTTTCTGATATTTCAACATCATCCGCAGGATACTTTGGAGAAAGAAATTCCTTTATAAATAATTCCTTGCCAAATTTCGTACAAAAACCCCATTTTGAAAAGCCACTGTCATTTGATGTAAATGGCTTACTTATAAAGTAACCATTTATTGTATATGGTTTAAATTCTGAATCCGGGTCTGAAGTGGCTTTTGGTTTCATTTTTATTTCAACTGCCATGCTCTCTATACCTCTTGATTATTTAATATATTTTTATTTAATATATTTATTATATTCTATTTTATATTTTTGCCAGAGTTCTTTTAATTCATCTTCGCTTGGATTATCACTTAAAGGGAGATATTCGCTTTTAAGTTGGCATATTCTGTTATAGAAATAATTTTTCATTGTAATAAAATCTTTGAATCCAAATATTTCTATAATTAAAGTGTAGTCATCACCGGCTATTTCTTTAAGCACATTATTTAGGATTTTATTCCATTCATCAGGTGTATTTGATTCCTGCATTGTATTGAGCAGTAAATATTCAAATTCCATTGGTGAATCCAAATATCCAAATCCGCCGTCTGTACTGCAAATGATTATCTTAGGCATTTTAAAGTTTGCTGATACTCTATTCAGAGTGAATTTATCATCAGCATTGGCAACATTAGTAAGTCGTCCGTCTTCACGCAGATTTTCAAAGGCATCATCTGCATTTGAATCTATATCATCCTTTGTTATCTGGCACAAACCGTTTTGATCAAGAACATACGCCCTTGAATCTCCAGTCCAGAAAAAATCACATATTAATTTTTCCGTACCGTTTTTATCAACATTCATTTTTGCTGCTGCTATACACGCTGTAGTCGGCATACTTTTGCTAAGACTTCCACCAACCTGAACTCCTGTATTATTGCTTAATTTTTCTTTTGCGGTTCTAAGGAACATTGATATTTTTTTAGCTAAAAGCTCTGCTGTATTTTCTTCAAAAGTAAATTTTTCATTAGCTGCAAAAGAATCAACGGCACAAGCAGCTATTCGTGAGGCTATCCATGCACCTGTATGATTTGATGCTGCTTCATATCTTCTTGCACCAAGACCGCCGCAGCCGTCAAATACACCAAAATAACGCACACCATCAATTGTG
Organism: uncultured Ruminococcus sp.; assembly: GCA_937907215.1. GTDB lineage: Bacteria > Bacillota > Clostridia > Oscillospirales > Ruminococcaceae > Ruminococcus_C. Next base: position 1,758 of record CALESG010000018.1, on the reverse strand, counting down.
TTTCTTGTAAAGCTGTCTTCGCCCAAACCTTTTCCTTCAGCTTCACCATAAACCGTATCTATTATAGACAAATTTTCTTGTAAGCTCATAATGGTTTTATCTCCTATAAATATTTATAATTTACATAAGAGCCTGTACACATATGTATACAGGCTCAAAGTTATTTGCATTTTATAAAAGCAAATAACTGCATTTATATTAAACAGACTGAGCAATAGCACTGAGAATTTCCTTATAGTCAAGTTCTTTCATGCCTTCGCCGGCTGCTGATGGGTAATGTACAACATTATCCCAATTTTCAATAATATCTTTCCAGCCAGCTGATTTCGGTGTATAAAGAATAAGTCTTTTAGCGGAGTAACTCATATAAGGTTGATTTTGTTTGTCACCCCACCAATCGCTGAGTTCCGCAAAGTTTTTTGCCATTATATCTTTAGGATAATGATCAGATGAAGAACAGAATCCAAGTGGATGAGTAGAGGCATCTGACCAGACAACTATTATCTGACGTCTTTTTGTGCCTTCTTTATTCCATTTAGAACGCATGCAGAATGCGAGTGCTTCCAAACCATCTTCCGGTTCATCACCGCCGCCAAAAGCCTCTATTGATTTTACTGTATTGCTAAATTCCAAAGACTGTTCAGGCAGTGTGAAAAATTCTGTACTCATCATAGCATTTTCACCGTCTGCCAAATAGTCACGATATGAAACGATTTTTATTCTTACATTGTCTATGTGCTTGTTTTTAGCTTCCATAGCATTTATAAGATCGTCGTAAAAACTAATTGCCTTTTTCTTTACCATATCAATAAAATCAACCATACTTCCTGTTGAGTCTATACAAAATACAATATCAACATTATAAGTAAGTCTGCGGTAATTGCTTCCCATTTTAACAACCTCCAAAGTTTATTTTAATTTAAATTTTCAAACAATATTTTTACTCATCAAAGCTTGATGCAGATTTAAAATTATTCTTTGCTTCTCTAACTTCATCTGTAATTTCAATCTTGGATGTGTTTGTTTTTACAGTACTTGTAACACTACCGGATACTTCATCAGCTTTATGATAATTATCTTTAGCATATTCTTTTAAATCATTTTTATTATAATGACATATATTGCACATACCTGTTAATGGATCTATAATGCTTCCGCAATTAGGACAGCGTTCCAGATCGTCATTTATAAAATTATTACTTACATTGTCATTTAGCTTTTCTCCGCACTCAATGCAAAATACGGAATCAGAATCATTACTTGCACCGCACTTAGGACAGGTGATATTTCCTCCAGCCGGAAAAACATCAGAAACCGCAGCAGATGTGCTTAAATTAGAACCGCATCCTATGCAAAACAGAGAGTCTGATTCATTATTTGTACCGCACTTAGGACAGGTGATTCCGCTTCCAACCGGAGCAGTGCCATCTAACTTTTCTCCGCACTCAACGCAAAATACGGAATCAGAATCATTACTTGCACCGCATTTAGGACAGGTGATATTTCCTCCAGCCGGAAAAACATCAGAAACCGCAGCAGATGTGCTTAAATTAGAACCGCATCCTATGCAAAACAGAGAGTCTGATTCATTATTTGTACCGCACTTAGGACAGGTGATTCCGCTTCCAACCGGAGCAGTGCCATCTAACTTTTCTCCGCACTCAACGCAAAATACGGAATCAGAATCATTACTTGCACCGCATTTAGGACAGGTGATATTTCCTCCAGCCGGAAAAACATCAGAAACCGCAGCAGATG
>CALESG010000017.1 GCA_937907215.1 uncultured Ruminococcus sp. | reverse complement strand
GAAAAAACAGCAACATTTGCATTAAGTTCATTTGCACGGGAAATAATGCCGGCAAGAAGCTGCTTTTGTTCACTTTGTGAAGCACTTGCAGTAACCACTCCTATGAGTTTTCTTTTGTTTTTATCCAGCATAATATACACCTCATTTTTTTATTTATTATATCATATTGTCACTCGCAAATCAAGATAAATTCTTCATTTTGTCCACTGAATCTGCAATTATTGAGTTGAAAAAATAATTTTTTAACATTATAATTATATCAATAGATAATGTCGGCAGGCATTCTAATATTTCCCCGAATAATAACCGTTCATACAAATTGAATGGTTATTATTATATTTGTAGTAAAAATCATCATAGATAAATTCAAATAAATAATAACAGGTTAAAAAATTGCTATTTTTGTTGTAAAAATGGTATAATAAGGAAAAGTAAGTTGATATAATTTTAGTAAAGTATTTGCTTGTCAATAAAACACTGGCAGGTACTCTAATATTTCCCCTAATAAGCACCGTTCGTTAACACCGAACGGTTCTTATTCAAAATTTACAATAAAATTTTTTTGCATTGTTGTATTATAATTGTACATCATCTTCATTTTGTCCACCTATTCTGCAAAATGTAGGTTGTAAGATGTTTTTTTATGTAATATAATTAAGTTAATAAATAATTTCGTTATGCGAAACATTAGCGTTAAAAAAATTATAAGGAGGAATTCATATGAAATTTAAAAAATTGGCATCATGTCTTACAGCAGCTGTATGCTGTGCAGGGCTTTCAGCATATATGCCCTATATTGGAGAAAAGGCATATGCCGCTGAACTTGTAAGCAATGATTTTGAAGTTACATATGAAGGTTGGTATGGCAATTCTGAAAATGTAAACTTAATTGCAGAATACGGTGCTGGTTATAATGGAACAAGGGGAATGCTGGTATCCGGCAGAACATCATCCTTGGATGGAGCAAGTGCATCAAAAGGCTTTTATCTTAGCGGCGGAGTAGATTATAATTACAGTATACAGGTCTATAGTGACACTGCTGAAAAGTTCCGACTTTCATTGCTCTGCATTGATGAAGAAACAGGGGAAGAAACCGAGGTTGAACTTTCAAATAAGAAAGTAAATGCAGGAGAGTGGACAAAAATATCTGCTGATTATACAGCTCCTGAAAACAGTTATGAATTCAGACTCACCATTAGAACTGATAGTACAAGAGATTTCTCTTTTGACGATGTTCTGGTTACTACAGAGGATACACGGCAGGAGAATGTTGCTCATGCTGTGGATGCTGCAAATGCAGGTCTGAAAAATGTATTTGGCAAGTATTTCAGAGTTGGTAATATCTTAAATGGCGGTACTATCAATAATTCTGCTATTACTGCTAATATTTTAAAAGATTGCAGCAGTCTTGAATGCGAAAATGAAACAAAAGCAGATGCAATACTTGTTCAGTCTGGAAGCACAAATAACAATATAAATATTTCACTCAGCAGATGTGCATCTATTATGGATTTTTGCGTAAAGAATAAAATTGGTCTAAGAGGTCATGCTTTTGTATGGCACAGTCAAGCACCTTCTTGGTTTTTTAAGGATAACTTCCAGAACAATGGCAATTGGGTATCATCTTCAGTAATGGATCAGCGTCTGGAAAGTTATATTAAGAATACATTTGCAGCGATTAAGCAACAGTATCCAACTCTTGATCTTTATGCATATGACGTATGCAATGAATGCATATCCGATGATGCAAACAGAACAAATAATGGACAGGATGGTTCAAGAGTTGCCGGCGATAATAATGTAACAGGCGGCACATCAGCTTGGGTATCTGTTTATGGAAACAACAGCTTTGTTGAAAAAGCATTTACATATGCAAGAAAGTATGCTCCTGAAGGATGTGATCTTTACTATAATGATTACAACGAGTATTGGGATCATAAGAGAGATTGTATTTACAATATGTGTAAATCGCTTTACCAGAAGGGACTTCTTGACGGTGTAGGTATGCAGTCTCACATTCCGGCAAATGCTACAGGTTTTGCGGGTACAGACTCATATATTGAAGCAATGAAAAAATATCTGTCTATTGGATGTGATGTTCAGGTAACAGAGCTTGATATAAGCCTTGAAAGCGGAAAGTATTCGCTTCAGGATCAGGCTAATAAATATAAGGCTATATTCCAAGCTGCTATGGATTGGAACAAAAATCCACAATCTGATGGTAGAGTAAAAGCTGTTTGTATTTGGGGTCCAAATGATGCTAATTCATGGCTGAGTGCCGGAAGCGATGCACTTCTTTATGATAAGAACAATCAGCCTAAGCCTGCATATACAACTCTTATGGGAATGGTTCCGCAGTCTGAGTGGGTAGATGGTTATCAGGGTGATAATGATGAGCCTGTAAAGCCTAATGAATTTGGATGGTACTTCCAAGATGGATTCGAAGGTGATATATGTACATGGGAATCAAGAGGAGCATCAAGCATATTGACAAGCGGACGAACAGCTTTTGTCGGAAATGAATCTCTGCTTGTTCAAGAAAGAACAGATTCATGGAACGGAGCATCTCGAACATTGAATCCAAGAGCATTTGTTCCGGGTAATGAATATAGTTTCAGCTCAAATGTTATGTATTTTGATGGTGCTGCTACAGATACATTTTATATGAAGCTTGAATATACTGACGCAGCAGGCAAGACACAATATTCTACAATTGCTGAAGGTACAGCCGTAAAGGGCGAATGGGTACAGCTTGCAAATAAGAATTATAAGATTCCTGAAGATGCCTCTAATATGCGTTTGTATATTGAAACAGCCGAAACAACAAACAACTTCTATATTGATGAAGTAATCGGTGCTATAGCAGGAACGTCTATTATAGGAGCTGAGCCTTCTGTAAAGATTTCACTCGGAGATGTAAATTGCGATGGAAAAATCAATATATTTGACCTTTGTGAAGCAAAGAACGGATATAAGAATGGTTTTGAAAAAACTGCATGGAAAATAGCAGCAGATGTCGATCAGAGCGGCGTGTTTGATACAACTGATATTAAGCTCCTGCAACAGTATATCTCTCATGTTATCACGAAATTCCCTGTAGCTGAAAAGGTAATCAACAAAGCAGAAATGGAAAAGCTTTTTTCTTCTGTAAATATTTCGGAAAGCTATAAGAAAGACGGAGAAAACAATGTTCTTTATACACAACGTTTTGGTGCTGACCCTGGTTTTATGGTGTATAAAGACAGAATGTATGTTTATACAACAAATGATGCATTTGAATATAAAGACGGACAATTACAGGAAAACTCATATAATGTTCAAACTATTAACTGTCATTCATCAGCTGATCTTGTAAACTGGACTGATCATGGTGCAATGCCAGTTGCAGGCAGAAACTCAACTGGACCTGCTAAGTGGGCTGGATATTCATGGGCTCCAGATGCTTGTTGGAAAAATATTAACGGCAAGGATAAGTTCTTCCTTTATTTTGCCGATAGTGCAGGTGGCATTGGCGTTGTAACAGCTGACAGTCCAACCGGTCCGTGGTCTGATCCTTTGGGGCATGCTCTTATAAATAGACAGACTGAAAACAGTAATGTTACATGGCTTTTTGATCCAGCTGTATTTGTAGACGATGACGGCAAAGCTTATCTCTATTATGGTGGAGGTGTTCCAGACGGTAAACAGGCTAATCCTGATACAGCACGTTGTGTTCAGCTTGGCGATGATATGATTTCAATTGTAGGAACACCAAGAAATATTAACCCTCCATATCTTTTTGAAGATTCAAGTATTCTGAAAGTTGGCAACAAGTATGTTTATTCTTATTGCACAAACTGGAACACAAGCGGAAATCCTTACGGATTTAATAACGCTGAAATTGCTTATATGACAGCAGATAATCCGCTTGGACCATTTACATATCAAGGCGTTATGTTTAAAAACCCGGCTTCCTATCAGCTTGATGGTGGTGGAAATAATCACCACTCACTTGTTAAGTTTAAGGGTAATTATTATCTCTTATATCATAGCCGTGTGATTGAAAGAAGAATGGGTGTTAATGATGGAAAAGGTCTTAACTATCGTTCAACTCACCTTGATTCAGCTACTGTATCAAATGATGGCAAAATTTCTGTAACTGGTACAATGACTGGTGTTAAGCAGATTGAAACTCTTAATCCATATAATAAAGTCCAGGCTGAAACAATGTACAATCAGTCAAAAGGTATTACTGTAAACGGACTGTCTGATACAACAGTAAGTGCTTCAAAGGGTGAATGGATTAAGGTTAAAGGAGCAGAGTTTGGTAATGGTGCATCTTCTGTAACAGTAAGAGCTTCTTCTAAAAATGGTGCAGTTATTAAGATTTGTACAGGTGATGCAACAGGTACAGCTATAGGATATGTTGAAATTCCGGCTGGCGGTAATATGTCAGAAATTAAAGTTCCTGTTGACAGTGTAAGCGGTACAAAAGATCTCACATTCGTATTCAGTGATCAAGCTGATATTGATTGGTGGAGCTTCTCATAATTTTAGCTAATTCCTATTTATAAAACCTCATATTTTTGAAACAGCCATGTTTTTTAACATGGCTGTTTCAAAAGATTATTTAAAGGAGAGATTAGAATGCGTTTGTTTTCAAGTAAATTTATAAAATCAGCAATAGCAGCTATTACCTCGGCTGTAACACTCACATGCAGCATGGTTCCGATTATTAATCAAAATGCTTCCGCAGCAGATGTATGTGTTGTTGATGTTTCAAAAGAATATCAAACTATTGTAGGATTCGGAGGAATCAATCATCCGGAGTGGACAGGTCAGGATATGACTGACGCACAGAGAAAGACAGCTTTTGGCAATGGTGAAGGAGAGATGGGACTTTCAGTTCTCCGTGTCTTTGTAAATCCAGACAGCAATCAGTGGAAATTAGCCGTTCCTACAGCGAAATATGCTTCACAGAATGGTGTTACGGTTTTTGCTTCTCCGTGGGAACCGCCGGCAAATCTAGCCGAATCAGGCGGCAGCAATGGAAAACTTCATCTTCCAAAATCAAATTATGGTGCATATGCAGAACATCTTAATAATTTTGGAAAATATATGAAAGATAATGGAGTTGATCTTTACTCTATATCTGTTCAAAACGAGCCTGATTTCGCAAGTGAATGGACATATTGGTCTACTGATGAAACTACTGATTTCATTGCTAATTATGGTGATAGGATTACGAGTACAAGACTTATGTCGCCTGAATCATTCCAGTATGCTCCCGAGAATGCTTCATGGGTTCCTGACGGCGGAAAGAAATTTTATACAAAGATACTAAATAATAGTAAAGCCATGGCTAACTGCGATGTTTTTGGTACTCATATGTATGGCACTCAGAGAGATTGGATGGACTTTCCGGCTCTTGAAAACAGTGGAAAGCAAATCTGGATGACGGAGGTGTATGTTCCAAACAGCGATGCAGATTCTGCCAACAGATTCCCTGAGGCTCTGGATGTTTCTGAGAATATTCATAATGCTCTGGTTGTTGGAAATATGAGTGCATATACATGGTGGTATATTCGCAGAAGTTATGGTCTTATGACTGAAGATGGCAAGATTTCTAAGCGTGGATATTGTATGGCTCAATATTCCAAGTTTGTACGTCCGGGTGCTGTAAGAATCGAGGCAACTGAACAGCCTGAAAAGGATGTTTATGTATCTGCATATAAAAAGGACAATCAAGTTACTATTGTAGCAGTAAATAAGAGTGATACTGGCTATGCTCAGAATTTTAATGTCAACAGCAACAATGCAATTAAAAGTATTGATCGCTATAGAACATCTGGAAATGAAAATCTTGCTAAAACTGCAAATCTCGAATTTACGGGCAGCAGTTTTTATGCACAACTTCCGGCAAAAAGTGTTTCTACATTTGTTGTAAATCTTTCTGAAAAAGAAATCGAACCTGATAAGAACGGTTATTATTTCCACGATACATTTGAGGGCGATATATGTGATTGGTCAGCTCACGGAGGATCTAATGTTATTCTCAGCGGCAGAACACCTTATAGGGATAAAGAAGCACTGCTTGTACAAAATAGAACTGCATCATGGAACGGTGCTGAAAAAGTTTTGAGTTCTGTTTTTAAGGCAGGCAACGAATATAGTTTTAGTGTATGTTCCGCTTATCTTGACGGCAAAGCAACTCAAAATATGTCTTTGACACTTCAATACACTGATTCAAGTGGTGAAACAAAATTCGCTCGAATTGCTTCAGCAAATGCTGTTAAGGGTAAATATGTTCAGCTGGCAAATTCTAAATTTAAACTTCCTAATGATGGCAAAGACTTTGTAATTTATGTTGAAGCTGAAAGTGCTGCCGATAATTTTTATATTGATGAAGCAATCGGTGCAGTAGCAGGTACAATTGTAGATGGACCTGCTGAAGTGAAGTTTGCCTATGGTGACGTTAATTGTGATGGCAGAATAAATATTTTTGACGTATCAGCCGCAAAATCAGGTATCATTGGAGGATTTTCTGATAGTATTTCGGCTATGGCAGCTGATGTAAATCAAAATGACAGCGTCGATATGAATGATATTGTTCAGCTTCAGAAATATGTTGTAGTTGCTATAAATGAATTTACCATTGCAGAAAAGCCAAAAACAGGTATGCTAAAAATGTCTGAATATACTCCTATTGTTCAGTCAAATGTAGTGGAATTTGAAACAGCCGATTCAAAACAGGAAAAAGCAGGCGTTCAGTATGGAACTGTTAAATCTGGAACATATTACTCAACCACTTGCAACCGTAATAAGCCTTATAACATTCTGCTTCCTGCAAATTATTCTACAAATAAGAAGTATCCTGTGCTTTATGTTATGCATGGATATTGGGAGAATCAAGATAGAATGATCATCAAAGGAAATGGAACTATGTATACACGTCAGATCATTGGCAATGCAATTGCTGAAGGTGCAGCTGAGGATATGATCGTAGTATTTCCGTATATTTATTCAAGTGCTACACAAGAAAATTGTACAGCTATGGACGATGCAAATAATGCTGCATATGATAACTTCATCAATGATCTTACAAAGGATCTAATGCCGCATATAGAAAGCACCTATAGTGTAAAAACAGGAAGAGAAAATACAGCTATTACAGGATTTTCAATGGGAGGTAGAGAAGCGCTTCTTATTGGTATGAATCGTCCTGATTTATTCGGTTATGTAGGAGCAATGTGTCCCGCACCCGGAGTAACGGGTTCTTTTAAATGGAATTCTGAAGAAGAAGCTCCATCACTGTTATTTATTACAGCAGGCAGTAATGATACAGTTGTTTACTCAAATCCCGAAAACTACCATAATAATTTTACAAGCAACGGAGTTCCACATATCTGGCACTATGTAAATGGAGGTTATCATGGTGATAACAGTATCCATGCACATCTTTACAATTTTGTAAGAGCTGTATTTAAGGCAAATTAAAATATGCAAATTAAAATATGAAGTACAAAACAAAAACCAGTCGTAGATTTTTTCATCGGCTGGTTTTTTGCATATTTACATAAAAAATTTATTATTTGTTATATTGTTCTGTCTATTTGCATTTGCTTAAAGCAATTTCAATCTATGAATATAATTTTTTCATATACACTTGAAAAAAATTGGTAAATGTGTTACAATTATATTATCATTAAACCTAATGGAGAAAGGACAGACAAATGAGAGTTCTGATAGTTGAAGATGAAAAGAGCCTTTGCATGGCGATTGCTGAACTGCTGAAATGTGAGGGATTTTTGGTGGACACTGCATTTAACGGCATTGACGGCCTTGATAATGCACTCAGTGGTATTTACGATATTATCATAATGGACATATCTATGCCTAAAATGAACGGTATTGAAGTTTTAGAGGAGATAAGGAAAAACAATATTTCATCATCTGTACTACTTCTTACTGCCAAGGACGAAATAGAGGACAAAATATCGGGTCTTAGATCAGGTGCTGATGACTATATGACAAAGCCTTTTGTAACAGAAGAGCTTATTGCTCGTGTGTGGGCGCTTTCACGAAGAAATTCCATGAAATATGTTGATGAAACTCTATGTTACGGTGACATTGAGTTGAACAGAACTCAGCATAAACTTATGAAGGACGGATCTGGAATCAAGCTAAGTGCAAAGGAATATCAACTTATGGAAATTCTAATGCTTAATCGTGAAAAAGTTTTAAAAAGAGAATACTGCATAACAAAAATATGGGGATATGATACTGATATTGAATATAATTCAACCGATGTTTACATATCGTTTCTCAGGAAAAAACTTTCTGCCCTTGGCTCAAAGATTGCTATTATTTCAGTAAGAGGTATTGGCTATTGTTTGGGTGAAAAGAAATGAGAGGCTCTATTTCAAAGCTT
>CALESG010000016.1 GCA_937907215.1 uncultured Ruminococcus sp. | reverse complement strand
CTTTTAAATTTTAATAAATATTAGTAAAAGCTATTAAAAACATGAAAAATCAAATTTATTTTTTATCAATAAATTGAAAAATCCCATGTTCAATTTCAGTAAGTTCCTTATCATTTTCAGAATCAATTCTAAGAACCATAGGTTTACTTAAATCCAAGCTGAAAATACCCATAATTGATTTTGCATCGACAATATATCTGTCTGATATAATATCAAAATTACAGCTATATTTCGTTACTGTGCTAACAAACATCTTTACATCATTCACTGTACCTAAGCGAATATTTACTTCTTTCATGATATGCTCCTTGTTATTTAACAAATTTGAAAACTATAGTCTGACAAATTTGCTTGCAGTGTGATTTTATCATCGCCATAACTTCTTACAATAACCAAGTTTTCATCATTTGCTTCGATAAAAATTTCACCATCAAGATTAAAAGCAGGATGTGTGTTTCTAAGCTGCATAAGTTCTTTTAATTTTTTAACTACATCACGTTCTTGTTCATTTTTAACATCATCCATTGTATAATAATGGCGGTTAATATCTCTGCCATTTTTAGTACGTTCCATCAATGCAATATCATTAGTTCCTGCCAAAAGTCCAACATAATATACCTGAGGTATTCCGGGTGCGAAGAATTGAATTGCTCTTGCAAGAAGATATGCATCATCATTATTGCCAAGTGCTGAATAATAAGTTGTATTCACTTGATATACATCCAGATTATTATACGCTTCACTGCTGTATATTTTCTTTACATTAGCACCCTGAGAATACATCTGTTCCTTAACTTTTTCAATCTCTTCATCCGGCAGCAAATCTTTTACATCAACAATTCCAATTCCATCATGAGTATCAAGAGTTGTAAATTGTTTCATAGGACACTTTTCAAGCCAATTCTTCAAATATTTTCCTGTATGATTATAAAGTGCATGAAGAACAAGCACTGGCAGTGCAAAATCATAAATCCAAAAACCTTTATCTGCTATCTTCATCGGAATGGTATAATGCTCATGAATTTCCGGCAAGATCTCTCCTCCGTTTTGCTTTACGATATTTTCTATATCATAAAGCAGATCCCATATCTCAGGCTCAATAAAAAAACAACTTGTATCAGCCTTTTTTATTGCATAGGCAAATGCATCCAGTCTGATAACAGCCGCTCCATGACGGCACATATTCTCTAAAGTTTCTTTGATAAAAGCTCTGGTTTTTTTCTTTGATACATCTAAATCGATCTGCTGCTCACAGAAGGTACACCAAACTTTTTCACAACTTCCGTCTGCAAATTTAGCCTCAATATACGGTGCTCTCGGTTTTCTTTTATAAATCATATCTACCTGTTCTTGCGTAGGTTCGCCATTTTCCCAAAAGTCTTTATAATTTATAAAAAAGTCTTTGTACTCCGATTTTTCCTTATTTTTTAGATAATCCTGAAAATATTTTGATTGTGCTGAAATATGATTTACCATAAAATCAAACATCAAATAATAATCTTTGCCTAATTTTTCTATATCTTCAAATGTGCCAAATGTATCATCAACTTTGTCATAACAAATCGGTGCAAATCCTCTATCAGCTGAAGAGGGAAAAAATGGTAAAATATGAACACCGCCAATTTCTTTACTGTAATATTTTTTTAAAATTGAATGAAGTTCATTGATGTTTTTTCCCATACTATCAGCATAGGTTATCAACATGATCTTATTTTCAAGTTTCATTACAATCGCACTCCCTTTTAATCAATTTTTCTATTTCTTCACGTTCAGGCATCACCTTTAATGCACCTTTTCTGGTTGTAACAATTGCCGCAGCGGTATTTGCAAATACAAGCATTTCCTTTAATTCGTCATCAGAAAAATCTTTCATGCCGTACTCCAGAACCTTACTTAAAATACAGCCGCAGAATGTATCTCCAGCACCGGTAGTTTCAATTGTTTCAGCAGGCGTGATCGGTGCAAAAGCATATCCGGTTTTGGAGTATGCTCTGCTGCCGTTTTTACCCAGTGACAGTAAAATCAGAGGAATATTGTACCTATCTCTCAGACTTGCAATTGCTTTATCAAAATCCATTTCACCGGTCAGCCACTGGATTTCATTGTCAGATATTTTCAGAACATTGCAATGCTTTAGTCCATATTCTATTTTCTCCATTGCAGTATCAAGACTATCCCACAAATTCTCCCTTAAATTAGGATCAAACGATAGAATACAACCTGCTTTTTCCGCAATATCAATTGCCTTTTTTGTTGCAGCTTCACATACCTCATTTGTCATAGACAGTGAACCATAATGAAAAATTCTGCTGTTTTCAATGATCTCAGGTTTTACATCTGATTCATTCAACATCATGTCCGCACCGGGATTTCTGTAAAATGAAAACTCTCTGTCGCCGCCTTCAAGAGTATGCACAAATGCAAGAGTTGTATTGACAGCTTTATCTTCTGCAAGTCCGGTAATGTTAATACCAATTTCGGAAACTAAATTTTTCAGCTGTCTGCCAAAAATATCTTTGCCCACCTTACCGATAAATGCGGTTTTATATCCAAGCTTGTTGAGCATTGCAAGCACATTGCAGGGCGCTCCGCCGGGATTTGCTTCCATAATCGGATTTCCCTGCTGACTGATTCCATTTTCTGTGAAATCTATCAATAGTTCTCCTAAAGCACATACATCAAACTTAAGCATAATTATCCCTCCAATACATAAGTTTCTGCATTTTCATTGACAATAATTTTTTCAGTCAGATCATAAACTGCATTTGTGATTACATATTCACCATTATTTACAAACACCTCTATAATATTCTCATCAACATAAATTTCAAGAGAAAATCCATCTTTCAGCATTGGAGTTTCACAAATATTCTGAATTTTCTCATGACCTCTTATAACTCCACATCTGTTTGTAATTATTCTGCCGTTTCTACGTTTGATAATATATCCGCCTATGCTGATCGATTCATTTTCAGCAAGCTCGGTTTTTACCATAAACGGTTTCTTCATATCAGGTGTATTTGTTTTTACAGTGAATTTTTTTGCAATGTCAGGATGCGGACGAAAATAAATGTGATTATTTTTCACTTCGCAAATTCTTGGTATACTAAATAATCCAATAGTGTTATTTTCCATTGGTTCCGGCATTCTCAGCCATGCGGCTACAATTCTTCTTCCGAATTTATCAGTTGTGCTTTGAGGTGCATATAAATCAAGTCCGTAATCAAGATACTGAAAATTCTCATAAATTTTCATATCGCAGTTTTCTTCATGGAACTCTGCCAATGTACATACAGACTGATTTCCCTTTTCTTCGTCCATTGGTGAAAATATAAGAACACCTTGACCATCTATTTCAAAGTAATCAGGACATTCCCACATCCAGCCCATATCATTGCAGGAAGCGTAATTTATATATTTCCAGTTTAATAAATCGCTGCTTCTGTAAAATAGAACTCTACCCATATGATTCACTGTACTTCCCAAAATCATATACCAGTTTCCGTCTTTGCCTTTCCATACTTTCGGATCACGGGTGTGCATTTTATCGCCGATTTTAGATTCAATAAGCGGAGGAATTATTGTAGCTTTTTTGCTAAAATTATCAAAGGAGAATCCGTCCTCGGAACTGATATGAAGTTGTGCTGAAATAAAGTCATCATTCAAATTACAATTGACATTTTCAGGATCAGGTTCGTTATAATGCACACCGGTATAAAACAAGTGCATCTTTCCGTTATGCTCCACAGCACTGCCCGAAAAACAGCCGTCGCTATCGTCTTTCTTCGTTGGGAAAAGTGCAATATCAAGATGTTCCCAATTTGCCAAGTCATCGCTTACTGCATGACCCCAATGCATTCTTCCCCACTGTGGCGCATAGGGAAAATGTTGATAAAACATATGATACTTTCCCTTGTAATATATAAAACCGTTCGGGTCATTGATCCAGCCTTTCGGCGCTTTCAGATGAATACGCTGCATACTGTACCTCCTTAAAACAGACTTTCTTCTGTTGTCTTATCAAAGAAATGAATTCGTGCAGGTGAAAATACAAAATCAATCTTGTCGCCAACTTTGCTTATCTCATATTTTGATACTCTTGCAACTGTAGTAACTCCGCCGAATGTAAAATAAAGATTATTCTCGTTGCCCATAACTTCGGTATTCTCTACAACAGCGTGCTGTACGGAATTATTGTATAGATCAAGATTTTGAGAATCAAGTTTTATATCCTCTCCCCTTATTCCAAGTATAAGACCGTCTTTTTTACCGCCAAGTTTTGCAATGATGTTTTCGGGAAGAATTATCTTGCTTCCATCTGCAAATTGAACCGTATTGCCGCTTATTGTAACATCATAAAAATTCATCTGGGGTGAACCGATAAAACCGGCAACAAATTTATTTACAGGATGCTCGTAAAGTTCCATCGGCTTGCCAACTTGCTGCACAACGCCGTCCTTCATGATAACGATTCTGTCAGCCATTGTCATAGCTTCAACCTGATCGTGAGTAACATAAATTGTCGTACTTCCAAGTTCTCTATGAAGCTTGCTTATTTCATTTCTCATGCTGACTCTCAGCTTTGCATCCAAATTGGAAAGAGGTTCATCCATGAGAAATACTTTCTGATTTTTCACAATTGCACGTCCAAGAGCCACTCTTTGACGCTGACCGCCGGAAAGATTCTTCGGTTTTCTTTTGCGGTACTCCTCCAGTCCAAGAATTTTAATTGCCCAATCAACCTTCTTCTTGATCTCATTAGCAGGAACCTTCATATTTTTCAGACCATAAGAAATATTCTTTTCCACTGTCATATGTGGATAAAGAGCATAATTCTGGAATACCATTGCAATTCCTCTGTCACGAGGAGCGGTTTCGTTCATCACTTTTCCGCCTATTTTAAGTTCACCGGAAGTGATTTCTTCAAAGCCTGCTATCATACGGAGCGTTGTGGATTTCCCGCAGCCGGAAGGTCCAACAAACGCAATAAATTCTTTTTCTTCTATGTTAAGATTAAAGTCTGTAACGCTGTTTTTTTCTGCACCTGCATACTTTTTGCAGATATTTTTCATCTCAATAAAGCTCATAATTTAGCCCTCCTTAGAACCTGTTGATACAACGCCCTCGACGATCTGCTTCGAGAACAGTGAATAAATTATAATTACCGGAATCGTGATCATAGTTATTACAGCAAGCGTTTGTCCCATTGTTGTGTTATCGTTTGATGTGATAGAGTTCAAACCTATCTGAGCTGTAAGCAAATCGCTTGATGTGAACACCAGTGACGGCCAGAGATAGTCATTCCATACACTAAGGAACGTGAACACACTTACAGTTGCAACAACTGTTTTTGACATTGGCAAGACCATTGTAAAGAAATATTTCAGCGGACTGCAATAATCAAGCTGAGCAGCTTCATAGACATCATCAGGCAAACTTACAAATACCTGACGGAATAGGAAAATATTAAATGGATTTACTATCATAGGCAAAACATAGCCAATAATATTATTCAAAAGTCCCAATTTAGCAACTGTCAGGAAATTGATCGTGATGATAGTTTCCGATGGAATTATCATCAGCATCATAATAATAAGCAGCCATTTATCCGCAAATGGAAATTTTATTTTTGCAAGAGCATATCCTGCCAAGCCATTTACTACAATACCTAGAATTATCAGAACTGCCGCATAAAACAGTGTGTTAAGCATATACCGCAAAAAGCTTGTATCGGTGATAATTGTAATATAATTATCGAAGAAGTCCCCATTCAAAGTCGGAGGAATAAATGCAGCTGCGGAGTTCATATCGGCAGTGATCTCTGCATCTCCCTTGAATGAATTGGCAAGCATCCATACGACCGGAAACAAGAAGAACAGTGACATAATCAACATAACAACTGTCAGAACCCAGCCGTTTACTTTTTTGAATCTCGTTTTCATTTTTTCTTTTCCTCCTTATCCCGTGTTAGAACATTCTGAATGATTGTAAGAATTATTACAAACACAACAAATACTACTGCCATTGCCGAGGAAAGACCGATCTCCCAGTTCACCGTACCTGTTTCATAAATATCATATACCAGAGTATATGTAGAATTTGAAGGTCCACCGCCTGTCATTACCATTGGCTGTACGATCATACGAAATGCACCTATTGTAATGGTAATAAACACAAATATACAAAGCGGTTTAAGCTCGGGAAGAGTTATATCTTTGAATTTTTGCCATGCACTTGCGTGATCCATTTCAGCAGCTTCATAGAGTGCAGGATTTATTGCCTGCAAGCCTCCAAGGAAAATAATCATCTGATACCCCACACCTTGCCATACACTCATAATTGCAATGGAAGGAAGTGCTTGTTTTGCACTGTGGATAAATGGTTGTGCATCAATTCCAAGATGTCCAAGAATCGTATTGATAATACCCTCTGGACTATAAATTTGCATCCACAATGTGGATACGACCGCCAGTGACATAACAACAGGAATAAAGAATGCTACCTTAAAATATTTCTTGAAATGAGTTACCTTATTTACAAGAAGTGCCAGTCCTAAAGAACCAAGTCCCTGAAGCGGAACAATAATTGCAACGAATCCGACTGTGTTCCAGAAGGATTTTGTAAAGAGTTCGTCCTTAAATATTTTTTTAAAGTTTTCAATTCCAACAAAATGTGTATTATCAGGACTTAATGCAAAGTAATCTGTAAAGCTGTATATCACCGTCAGCAGCATTGGAACAAACAAAAATACGATCATTAAAATCAATGCCGGTGTGAAAAATGACATACCCATAACAGCATTGGAACGCCTTTTTTTCATATCATTACCCCCTTATATAACGTTCAAGTTTATCGTTGATACGTTCTGTCGCTTTATCAAGCTGTTCTTTCGCATCTTTTCCACTCAGTGCAATATTTTCAAGAGATTGCTGAAACATGGAGCTAAGCTGCGGATAAGCCGGAGTTTTTGGACGTGGGTGTCCATAATCCCTTAACTGCTCATAAAGTGCTTTGTAGTTTTCATCTTCTGAAAATAGATCTATCTGCTCATATGCTTTATAAGTTGACGGCAAGCTTTTCGTTTTCTCAAAAAGCATTAGTCCGCTTTCTACACCGCTCATCCATTTTACAAGCTCTGTTGCACCTTCGATATTTTCAGTATTAGAAGATGCTGCATAAGTCCATGAACCAGTAGGCGTATAATTTCCACCGTCCCAGTTATCACCGGTAATATACGGTGCAACGCCGAGATCAACATCAGGATAACTCTGATAAATCGTATTCACTTCCCATGCACCGTCAAATTTAAATGCTGCACGTCCGCTTTCAAACAGATTTTCTATGGGAACAGCTGACATATATTTTTTATCAACCAGACCTTTAAAATAATTCATTGCCGAAGCATTTTCTGAAGAATTAAAAATGCCATCTACTGTCAGACCGTCTTCACTTACAAAGTCGCCGCCGTTTGACCATACAAATGGTGCATAATAATAAATGCTTGCCTCACCAACAGGAAACGTCATATCCAACGGATAACCGTTTTTACTGTCCATAATCGGTTTCAGCTGTTCAAGAATCTCAATGAATTCCGTAAATGTCCAAGGCTCGTCAGGATCAGGAATTTTGATTCCTGCCTCTGCAATAATATCCTTATTGTAGTACAGTCCAACACTAGATTCCATTGCTCCCAATGCATAAAGCTGATCATTATAAGTGCCTTGCTCAATAATAGAATCAAGATATTCATTTCTTTCTTCATCGCTAAGAGGTGCAAGAGGCTGGATAATGCCATTTGCAGCATATGCGGCAATATTCGGTCCGTCAACTGTCAAAACATCAGGCAGATCTCCTGACAAAACCGATGCGTTCACCTTATCGGAATAACCTCCGCCACTGTCGTTTCTGGGAATAAACTCAATATCTGCGAAATATTTCCCATTATATGCATCGTTAAATCCTTTTACTGCATCACGATAAGCCTCACCCTCAGGTGTTTCCTCTATACTGTGTACCCAAATGTTTAAATATTGTTCGCCCTCATCATAGCCGTCTATTTCACCCGGCTTGATGTTTTTTGCACAGCCTGTCATACAAACTGTTGCTATTGAAAATGCAAACATAGCACAAATCAATTTCTTTTTCATAAGCCCTCCTTATTTGATATGGTACATTTTCGTTTTCTTGTTAACCGGTAAAGTAACCGGTTACTTTATGCTTATATCATAATACAAATCATAGCGTTTGTCAAGAGATATTTTGAAATTTCATCAGAAAGTATAAAGAAGCATATATCAATTTGTTCACTTTTCACAAAACCGGTTATGTAACCGGTTATTCTGTTGCAATTGCAAGAAGAAAGTGCTATAATTAAAGAAATAAAGGAGCATGATATTATGAGTAAGAAAAAAGTGACATTTGCAGATATTGCAGAATATACAGGATTCTCTAAAACAACTATTTCCAGATACTTTAATAACCCTGATTCACTTACGCTTGAAAATCAGGAAAAAATTGCTGAAGCATTAAAAGCACTGGATTACCATGAAAACAAACTTGCCAAAGTTCTTGCAAACGGAAAAACCGAAATTGTTGGAGTTATAATTCCAAATCTTTATATGCACTATTATTCAGAAATGCTGAATCAAATTATTTCAACATATGAAAAAAGCGGTTATAAATTTATCGTTTTTGCAGGAAATGATCATAAAGAAACAGAACGAAAATACATTAGTGAATTGATTTCTTATAATATCGAAGGTCTGATAATATTAAGTCATACCATTCCGTCGGAAGAATTGGCTTCATACAATATTCCGATTGTAGCGATCGAACGTGAGGACAAATTCATTTGCAGTGTAAATACAGATAACTATATGGGAGCTGTTCAGGCAGCAAGTCTGCTTGTAAAAAGCGGTTGTGATATTGTGATTCATGTGAATTCTCATCTGACTCCGGAAATTCCGTCATATGGAAGAATTCAGGGATTCACAGATTTCTGTACGAAACATGATATCGATCACAGGCTTGTTCTAACAGAATTCGGAAACAATTTTGAGGAGAATTATGCCGGTATAACCAAACTTTTTCAAGAACTGGAAGAACTGTACTCTGATAAAAAAGTAGGGGTTTTTATGCCCAATGATACTCATGCCAATATTCTTCTGAATATTATAATGAAAAAATATGGTTGTCTGCCCGACCGATACAAGATCGTTGGATTTGACAACTCACCTATCTCAAAAGAAGCAATCATTCCTATAAGCACAGTAGGACAGCAGATCGAAGTAATCGCAAATGAAGCAATGGAACTGCTTGTCAGACAAATGAACGAAAGGAAGAAACGTCGTCCAACTCCCCTTGCAGAACCGATTCACAAGGTCGTTACACCTATATTGATTCGCAGGGATACTTCTATATAAACGCTATATAAACGCAAACAGCCGACTTTTCAAGTCGGCTGAATTTTTTCTTTCATTATACAAAAAATGCACTCCTATTTTATATCAAAACAAGAGTGCATTTTATGGTGCCGCTGACCGGACTTGAACCGGTACGGATTTTACTCCGAGGGATTTTAAGTCCCTTGTGTCTGCCTATTCCACCACAGCGGCAATAAAAATATTAACAACACTAATAAGTATACCACACAATATTATAAATGTCAAGTATACATTCATATATTAACAGTTTATTTGCATTTTAACAATATTTATCTTTTTTATATAGTTATATCCATAAAAAAATTATGATAACAAAAGTTCTTCAAGTTCACAAACAGACGATACTATTGTGCCTGCACCGTTTTCTATAAGAAATTCACGGCTGCGAAATCCCCAATCAACTGATATACAATCGACATTAGAATTAACAGCAGTCATTATATCAACATCAGAGTCGCCTATATATACAGTATCATTATTTGAAACACCAAGTGTTTCCATAACTAAATTTACAAGGTCAGGTGCCGGCTTTTTTTGATACCTAGGCTGTTGTTCACCTGCTGCCATATCAAATTTCCCATTAAAATATTCTTTACATAATTCTTGAACTGCATAATCTGCCTTATTTGATACAACAGCAGTTTTATAGCCATTTTCATGAAGAGTATCCATAAGCTTAACTATCCCTTCATATGGTTGTGTTGTATCGGCACAATGTTCTTTGTAGTATGAAGTAAAGTGTTCATGAACAATATCTATATCTTTTATATCTGTTCCATATGGAACGCTGCGTTCAATCAGCTTTCTTATTCCATTGCCAACGAAATTGCAAACTTCATCAATAGAACGCAGTGGATAACCGCTCTTATCAAGAGCGTAATTTACACTTGCAGCCAAGTCTTCAAGTGTATTTAAAATAGTTCCATCCATATCAAATACAGCAAGTTTATAACGCAAAACTATCATCCCTTTCATGTTATAATTATAGCACTTTTTTATCAAATGTCAATGTATTGATAGTTTTTTTATAAATTTAATAAGTTTAGGCAACACCGCACAAAGATTGTGCATCAGATGCACAGT
>CALESG010000015.1 GCA_937907215.1 uncultured Ruminococcus sp. | reverse complement strand
TTTTTCTTATAATGAAACCATATTTTTTTACATCGTTATAAGTGACCTCATCTATAGAAATGCCTTTTATAAATGCTATTATATGTCTAAGAAAAGACTTGCTCAAATCTACGGATTCATCGCCGTTTTGGGTAGAAAATAAAAATATAGCACCGGCACATAAAACAGTCATCAACAGCGGTACTGCCTTTAAAATTATATTATATTTATTTTTAATACTAATAATGCTAAGACTTCCTTTCTATTGTTATTTTTTATATTATTATAATATTACTCTTTAAGTAAATTGTAAAGCATTGCAATAATATGATTTTAGAATTCATAAATTAAAATTTGCTTACAAAATGCGAATAGTGGTTGTAATTGAATAGAATGAGTGGTATAATAAATGCAGTTATAGCAAACGACAAAAATTTTTGTCGCTTGCTATTTGCCGATCTGCACGCAGCACGCATAAGCGTGCGGATGTTAAGGCGTATGCTGTGAAAGGACATATAATATACATGAACAAAAGATTTTTGACAATAATGCTTTGCCCGATGGTGCTTCTAAGGGGATGCCAAATGCCGTTTCAAAAAAATAAAGATGACGGTGCCGGTTATTTATTCACCTATACACTTACAGAAAATCCGGATAATCTTGACCCACAGATAGCCTCAAACAGTGCTTCTTTTACAGTGCTTAGGAATATGATGCAAGGTCTTTTGGAAGAACAGCCGGACGGCACTCTTACCTATGGAGTTGCTTCACATTATGGTGTTACAGAAGACGGGCTTAAGTACACATTTACACTCCGTGGCAATAGCTATTGGTATTATGACGAAAACAAAAATGATGATATAGATGAAGGTGAACAATGGAACGTCACCGCAGAAGATTTTGTATTTGCATTTCAAAGACTCTTTCAGAAAGAAACAAGGTCGCCGTATCGTGAAGAATTTCGGTGCATTTCCGGTGCTGATGCAATCATAGACGAGGATGCTTCTGTCGACACGCTTGGAGTATATGCACAAAGTGAAAACACGCTTATATTTGAGCTTGCAAGACCGTGTGCAGAATTTCTTTCACTGCTTGCAACACCTGCTGCAATGCCATGCAGCCGAAAATTCTTTGAACAAACAAACGGCAGATACGGTCTTGATGAAGATTCCGTTATATCAAATAATGGATTTTATATGCGTCGTTGGTTCTATGACCCTTATGGCAGCGATAATTTGATATATCTAAGCAAAAATTCTGCTAATGATACAGTACAGAAAGTATATCCATCCGATGTAACATTTCTAATAAGAAACGGTCAGACAGAAGCGGATGATGAGTTTAAAAATAATAAGTCAGATGTTCTTTCAACATCAGTGTATTATCCCAATTATACTGAAGAAAACGGCTATACTATGACTTCATGGCGTTCTGTCACACTTGGATTTGTGCTTAACACTGAATGGGAAGCGTTTAAAAATGACAATATACGAACCGCATTTTCAGCAGCTATTCCACGAAGCCTTTTCAAAGGCGATTCTAAAAACGACGCAGAAGCCGCCTATGGAATAATCCCGCCTGAAACACGGCTTGGAACTTCAGCTTACAGCAGTTATAATTCAACGCCTGTTGTTTCGGATATATCAGATGATGATATTAAGTCCATGTTCAAAAAAGGTATGCACGAATTAGGTCTTACTTCACTTCCGTCATCAGATATTCTTGTATGTGAAGGAAGTGTTTCAGAAGATGACTTATATGAAATAATACAGGTTTATCGGAGAAAGATTATGTAATAGCACTTTGCCCGTTAGAGGGAAAAAAGAATAGTGCAGCCTCGGTTATAGAAGCCTTTGGTACAGACAAAAACAGCTTTAACTATTCAAATAAGGAACTTGATGAACTTATTGATACCATGGAATATGCACGTGACTGGACGGAGTTGTCTGTTATTTGCAGGCAGGCTGAAGAAATAATAGAAGCAGACCATATATTCCTGCCGCTTTTTTACAAGAATAAATATCTTATCCACAGCACGAAAAATTGTGATATAAGCTATGACCCATATTCCGGCGTGATAGATTTTAGGCGTGCCAAGTATTACAGCGATTGATTATATTATACTCGACGCTGTTGCAAAATATCCAGTAATGCTGACATAAATTTTGTCTGTCTGCGTTGTCGTCGTCACCATACGACAGTATGCTTTCCTCCTCCGCCTTGACATACAAAATTTCTGTTCAGCATCCTTTGGACATTTTACAACAGCATCGAGTATATAAAAATATCTATACACATAATTTACCTTGTTGCAATCTTGATTTTTTAGCATACAATAGAAGAGTAGCGGCAAGGAATGCATTTACTGCGAAGAGTGGTGCTTTTTTATAGTCAACATCAAAAATAATTTGACGTTGACTATAATAACTTATTTAAATTGCCTTGCACATCCGCACGCTTATGCGTGCTGCGTGCGAATCGGCAAATAGCAAACATCAAAAATTTTTGTCGTTTGCTATAGTTGCACCCATGAACAGCTTTTCGGTATCGGTGTGTGCAGGTAAGGCTGCTTTTATATAGATTTAAAATAAATGCCGTTATTCACATTATAAATTATAAAACTATATAAAAGCATATATAATACTATAAAACGGCAAAGCCGGCACAGAGGAGCTTCCTTTCTGTGTCGGCTTTTTATTTTTATTTAGTAATATTAGCAATATTATTGTGACCTTCGATTTCGTTTTCTTTATTATGCATTGCCGCCAGCATCTCATATTTTTTCTTTGTAGCCATACCGCCTCTTATATGACGTTCCTGTTTATTTTTATTAAGAATCGATCTCACATCACGATAAAGTGACGGACTAAGCTGAGAGAGCTTTTGGCTTACATCTTTATGTACAGTACTTTTTGATATGCCAAACCACGATGCAGCTGCACGTACAGTGGCATTGTTTTCTAAGATATATTCTCCGAGAATAATTGCTCGGTCACATGGCTGCTGTTTCATGTATTTCACTCCTGTGTGGTATAAGATGATACATATATATGCAGCCAATGTATTTTCAATGACGTTTTTTTATAGTCAACGTCAAAAATTTTTGTCGTTTGCTATAAAATAAAAAATTATGAATATTTGATTTTAAATAAGAGATAATAAAGATGAATAAAAAACATTATGAATACAGTTTTTTCAGAAAGGAAAATCATTATGGAACAAATATCTTGTATTCTAAACGGATACTATAAAAATGCCTCAGTAGGCATTGATGCTATTGAAGCAATACTGCCAAAGGTAAAGAATGAAGATTTGAGCAAAGAACTTCACAAACAGATGGATTATTACAAAGAACAGAAAGCAAATCTGAATAAGCAAATGCAGAAAAACAACGTCACACCCGAATCACAAGGAACGATGGCAAAAATCTGTACTGATATGACCATAGCCGTTCATTCTATTGGAGGCATGGACACTCACGAAATCGCAAAGCTTATGACAGAAGGAACTAACATGGGTATAATAGAAATGGTTCAAACCATGAATGAAAACAAAGATGTTCCCGAGAATATAAAAAGACAAGGCAAAGAAATGATACGCAGGGAAGAGGCATATATCGAACGTCTTAAGCCCTATCTATAAGGAGAAGTCTATGAATAATAATGATAATAATAAAATAAAATCTATGGAATATATTTCCGGTGACGAAAAAACAAAAATTTATACACCAAGATATACTTCAAGAATTCATTATGATGCTGCAATGCAGAATATATGCGATCATGCACCGGTACGAATTTATGAAAAACCGGTCAGAAGAAATGCTGACACTGCAACGCATTTTAATGCATTTTAATAATTTTCAGAACATTTATCACAATATCCATACAAAACTGTCTTTGTATGGTCAATAGTGAAGCCGTGATGAGAAAGAATATGTTTATCAAGGCTGCTTAAATATTCACATTCCACATGGAATAGTCTTCCGCACTTTACGCATTTCAAATGGAAATGCTCTTTGCATTCTTTTTTCTCTCCTATATACTGATAACAAGCACCTGTTTTATTATCGATCGTATATTTTCTGATAATTCCGTCATCAGCCAATTGATCGAGGTATCTGTATATTGTAGCGATTCCTACAGGTGTCCCCTGAGCTTGAAGGCACTGTGCAATATGACCGGCTGTTGTATGAACAGAACTATTTTCTATAAGAATGTTTAAAATGCGTTCTTTTTGTTTTGTATTATAATTTGAAGAACGTGCCATTATTATATTCACCTCAAACTGCCGCAGTTTTTCTTACTGCGGCAGTATTTTTATTATACTTATTTGATAGTTACGCTTTTCATGATCTGTGCTGTCAAAGGCTTGTCATTGTAATCTGTTTCTGTTTCTGCTATCTCATCAACAACATCCATACCGGATACAACTTTGCCGAATGCAGCATACTGACCGTCAAGATGCGGTGCATCTTCATGCATAATAAAGAACTGTGAGCCGGCTGAATTAGGATTCATTGCACGTGCCATAGATATAACACCTCTGGTATGCTTTAAGTTATTTGCAACACCGTTTGCAAGGAATTCGCCCTTTATGTTCCAGCCGGGACCGCCCATTCCGGTGCCTTCAGGACATCCACCCTGGATCATAAATCCCGGTATTATACGATGAAATGTAAGTCCATTGTAAAAGCCGTCTTTAACTAGCTTTTCAAAGTTTTCGCAAGTGATAGGTGCGATTTCCGGATAAAGTTCAATTTCAATTTTCTTGCCGTTTTCCATTCCTCCAATAAAATTAATTTTATTTATTATAACATATTATCTGTAGAATTGCAAGCATCATAATAATTTCAGTTTAAAAACGATGTTTTAATATATATATTTGCATATATTATACTAATATTGGGTTTTATTGCAGAAAATATATGTATATAATTACAAAGTTAATGTGTTGTACTTGACATACAACAGGCGGTGTGGTATACTGTAGGTGTTGCATTAGGAATACAACAGGCAAAACACAGGATTATTGCTTATGAAAGGAGTGAGTATGTTGTGATTCAGATTCAAATTGATACGATGTCAAGAATACCGGTATATGAACAGCTTATGCAAAAAGTAGAATATTTTATATTGACTGACATTTTCAAGGAATGTGAACAAATCCCATCTGTCAGGAGTGTTGCAGTTACAAATTCCATCAATCCCAGAACTATACTTAAAGCTTATAATGATTTAGACAGGCGAGGGATAATTCAATCTGTTCCGGGAAAGGGGTATTTTGTCTGCAAAGATGCAAAGAAAAAATTATGCGAAGGACACTTTGAAAAACTTGAAGAATTAAAGGATATACTTAGTGAGATGGCACTTTTTGGAGTGCCGAAAGAAAGCATACTTGAATGTGTTGAAGAAGCATATAAAAACAAATAATAATAAGGAGGAGATCAAAAAATGATCAGCACAGAAAATCTTACAAAATATTTTGATGATTTCAAAGCACTTGAATCTATTACCTGCAATATCCCGGACGGCAGTATATACGGCATGGTTGGTTCAAACGGTGCCGGAAAATCAACATTTTTACGTCTTATAACAGGTGTGTATAAGCCTAATAAGGGAAGAGTAATAATCGATGGCAATCCGGTATGGGAGAATCCGGAGGTAAAGAAACATATAGCATATGTTCCGGATGAACTTTATTTTCTTCCGAGTGCAAGTATAAACAGAATGGAAAAAATGTATAAGAGTTTTTATCCTACATTTTCAACAGAGAAATGCAGAAAGCTTACAAAGCTTTTTGAGCTTGACCCAAAGAAACCGCTTAACACATTTTCAAAAGGTATGCGTCGTCAGGCAGCAACACTTTTGGCTCTTTCGATACAGCCCGATTACATTTTCTTTGATGAAACATTTGATGGTCTTGACCCTGTTATGCGTAATCTTGTAAAGAAGCTCATATGCGAAGATGTAATTGAAAGAAATGCCACAGCTGTTATCACATCACATTCTCTTCGTGAGCTTGAGGATATTTGCGACCAGCTTGCTCTCCTTCACAAGGGCGGTTTAGTGCTTGAGAGTGACGTTGAAAATCTAAAGACTAAGCAGTATAAAATCCAAGCGGCATTTCCTCAGGTTTATGAAAGAGAAGATTTTGAGAGAATGGGAATTGAAGTACAAAAGTTCACTTGTCAGGGTACGGTTATAAATATGATCGTTAAAAGCGACCGTGAAACTGCCAATGCAAAACTGCATTCACTTAATCCTGTTTTACTCGAAATTCTGCCGCTTTCATTGGAAGAAGTATTCACCTATGAAATGGATGCTTTGGGTTATACCTTTGACTATGAATAAACAGAAGGAGAGAACAGATATGAAAAACAAGCTTTCTTTTAATACAAATATTTTTATTGAAACAATGCGTCAGCTTAGAGTTGTAGGTATAATCAGTGCTATTATTATGGCAGGTATAACTATAATGAGAACGATTGCTCTTGTTACAGATTCAGGCAAAGAAGCAGTTTATACATTTGTAGGAGCAGATTGTGCACCATGGCTTATTGTTTCATTTATGCTTATAGCACCGGTTTTAATGTTCCAAGCATTTCACTTTATGGACAAGCGAAATTCCAGCGACTTTTACCACTCGCTGCCTCATACAAGAGGAACTATCTTTATCAGTGTTAATTTAGCAGTACTGGCTTGGGTAATTATATCAATACTTGCTGTAATTATCCCAACACTTCTCAGTGCACTTCTTTTCTCAAAGCATATTGCTATAGATTATGTCACATTTTTAACCTTTACTCTTAATAACCTTGCATCCTGCATACTTGTGTGCGGTGCTATTTCAATTGCAAAGAGTTTATCAGGAACTATTTTAAACGGTATTATTCTATCAGGTATGATAATATTTCTGCCTCGTTTTGTAATAACACTGTTTGTATCCACACTTGAAGCCAATCCTTTATTAAGTGGATTCATAGGAAACGGATTTACAGAAAACAGTTTAAACCCTGTAACCTCTATAGTATTTTCACTAATGCAAATTGACACTACAGTTGATATTGATGCTGTTTTCACAAGTGTTTTGCCAATAATATATGGTGTTGTACTTGGAATAATTTATTTTGTAATCAGCGGATTTGCGTTCTGCCGCAGAAATAGTGAAACAGCATCTCAAAGTGCACCTAACAAATATCTTCAGGCAGCTTATAGAATTATCATAGCGCTTGTTATGTCAAGCTTTATCATAGTTGAACTTTTTAAGAGCTTTTATATTTACAACGACATTTCTGACACTCCTGTATTCAATATTATTGCGTCTTATATATTTGTTGTATTTATATATTTACTCTATGAGCTTCTTACTACAAAGAAACTTAAAAATCTTATTCGTGCAATTCCGGGACTTGGCATTGTAGCTGTACTTAATATTGCAATGTTCTTTGGACTTTCAGGTGTTTATAAATATTCCATGAGCTTCAGTCCTGCACCTGATGAAATAAACAGTGTTACTATGATAAGCGAGAATCTTAGTTCAGATAGTAGTTGGATAAGATACAGTGATTATGTCCTGCATCAAACAGGCGGTTTGGAAATTTCTGATAAGACAGTTATTGAGGATGTAGCAAATGCACTTGAGAATAATATTTCAATGGCAGAAAGCGGAATTGACAGACTTAAAAATTTCATGTACCAAGAGGGATCAAATATAGTTTCATTTAAGATAAACACAAATGGAAAGAGCCAATGCCGCAATGTTGTATTCAATAATAAACAATATGAAAATCTTGGCAAAATATTTGAAAGCAATGAAAAGATTCGTGAAGCGTGGATGAAACTTCCTTCATTAAAAGATATAAATGATATTTATTTGTATGATGGTTCTTCAATGGGTAGTGTTTATAATGATGATGCAAGAGAACTGTATTCCGAGTTTGCAAATGAAATCAAAAACGCTGATTTTGAAACATGGTTTAATGAATGTCAAATGAATACTAGTGAAAGCGTTGCATTTTTTGAAGTGTCATATGTAATTGATGGTCATATGTATAGTACTAATATACCGGTTGCAAAATCTGTTGCACCTAACACAGCAAAGAAGTGCTATGAAATATTTAAAGAAAAGCAAATAGATTCTCTTAAGTCATTAAATGATTATCTCAGAGACTTGGAAAAATCAAAAGCAACATTTAATGGTGATATATATTTATACAGCTATGATAATGAATCAGGTGTAGATATTGTAAATCAATCTTATTCTTTTTCAAATTCATTGAATGTTGTATATGAAGTACTTGATATGCGTTCAGGAGATTTCTTTGATTATGACAGCTATGGCGATGCCGAACTGAGTTATATAGAAGTAAATATTAATTTCTATGATGTAAGTGAACCTAGACTTGACGGCAACGGCTGGTCATACAGATTCCCTGTTGATAAACAGACAATGAATAAATTAAGAAATATAGATTTGGAAGACACAATTGTAGATTGATTTAATTAGCTAACCACATTAAACTCTCCATAAAAAAGGCTGTTGTAACGATTTTAGTTGCAACAGTCTTTTTATTGTTTATATCAATTTAAAGTTGAAAGAATAGAGGATATATGTTATAATAATATTAGAGCTTGTGTTCATATAAAAAATAAAGGGCGTGAAAACAATGGCGAAACCAAAAACTATATACAGATGCACCGAATGTGATTTTGAAACATCAAAATGGAACGGAAAATGTCCCAATTGCGGTACATGGAACAGCCTTGAAGAAGAGGATTTGATTATATCTCCGGCAAGCAGGGGAGGGAATGCCGGCAGAAAAAGAAACGACCTTTCCGATAAAATAAAGGGACTTGTTGAAATAGATACTAATGATGATGTTCGTTATAAAACAGGCTGCGGAGAACTTGACAGAGTGCTTGGCGGAGGTGTTGTAAAGGGTTCTATTACTCTTATAGGCGGTGAACCGGGAATTGGAAAAAGTACACTTCTTTTGCAAATATGTCAATATCTGGGAGAAAGTCATTCTGTACTCTATGTTTCCGGAGAAGAATCGGCAAAGCAGATAAAGCTTCGAGCAGAGCGTCTTGCTGTAGATACAGAAAGCTTATATCTTCTTACATCAACAGATGCAGAGAGTATCTGCGATACTATCATATCCTGCAAGCCGGATATAGTTATTATAGATTCCATCCAAACAATGCAGATACCTGAAATTTCATCAAGTCCCGGAAGTCTTACTCAAGTAAGAGAATGCACAAATCTATTTATGCACACTGCAAAAACCCAGGAAATACCAATATTCATTGTCGGTCATGTAAACAAAGACGGTGCTATTGCAGGTCCTAAAGTCATGGAACATATTGTTGATACGGTTCTGCATTTTGAAGGCGAGCGTTATCTTTCTCATCGTCTTTTAAGAGCTGTCAAAAATCGTTTTGGCTCTACAAATGAAGTTGGAGTATTTGAAATGGCAAGCCGTGGACTTCGTGAAGTTCCAAATCCGTCAGCAATGCTTTTGGAAGAAAGACCGCTTGATGTATCCGGCACTTGTGTTACCTGTGTTATGGAGGGTACCAGACCAATACTTGCGGAAGTTCAAATACTTGCCACAAAAAGCGGCTTTCCCAGTCCACGAAGAACAGCAGACGGTATTGATTATAACCGTATGTCTATTATCATTGCAATACTTGAAAAGCATCTTGGACTTATGTATAATACACTTGATGTATACTTGAATGTTGTAGGAGGATTCCAGCTTCGTGAGCCATCCGGCGATCTTGCTGTAGCAATGTGCCTTTATTCTTCTCTTGTAGACCGACCAATAGACCCACGTCTTGCGGCATTTGGTGAAATAGGTCTTGGCGGTGAAATACGCAGTGTGTCTTATTTACAGCAAAGACTACGTGAAGCCGAGAGATTGGGTTTTGAGATATGCATAGTTCCAAAACATTCGCTTGAAAATGTAGATATAAATTCATTCAAAATGAAAATCGTGGGAGTAACAACATTAAAGCAGGCATTTTCATATTTAAATAAACTCTTTAAAGCATCAGAATTAAAAGAATCAAAAGAATAAAAGCAAAAAAGCTGTTGCAGAAATTCAAGTTGCAACAGCCTTTTTATTTGTTTTAATTTACCAAACAAGCGTATCGCCCGCCTGGCAGGGGGCTGAGTACACTTTAAATGATTAAAAAAGTTAAAGGTGGGGGTCGTAGGGCGGTCAAGCTGGCTTCAGCTTGTCATACTATCTTTGTTGTCCACTCTTCCAGATTCCATATATTATCGCAAACGTCCATATAAAATTCCGGTTCATGACTTACAAGCAATACTGTACCCTTAAAGTTTCTTATTGCTTCTTTAAGTGAATCTTTGGCATCTACATCAAGGTGATTTGTCGGCTCATCCAGAACAAGGAGATTTATATTTTTCAGCATTACACGGCAAAGTCGTACCTTAGCGTTTTCTCCGCCGGATAAAACACGCATCTGAGATGTTATATGGTCTGTAGTAAGACCGCATCTTGCCAGAGCAGCACGCACCTCTGCATTTGTCATAGCCGGATATTCATCCCATATGGTTTGCAGTGCTGTTTTGCTGGAAGCATTTTCTTCCTGTTCAAAGTAGCCTATCTCAACAAACTGGTCATGCTCTACAGTACCGGAAATCGGCTGTATAAGTTTAAGCAGTGTTTTAAGCAGTGTTGATTTGCCAAGTCCGTTTACACCTTTAATGGCAACTTTTTGATTGCATTCAAGCTTTAATGAAAGCGGTTTTGTAAGCGGTTCATCATATCCAAGAACAAGGTCGCTGCATTCAATTACTATTCTGCCGGGAGTTCTTGCAGAGGCAAATGAAAACTGCGGCTTTGGCTTTTCGCTCATAAGAGTGATCTTATCCATTTTATCAAGCTTTTTCTGGCGTGATTTTGCCATATTTGTAGTTGCAACACGAGCCTTGTTTCTTGCGATGAAGTCCTGTAAATCAGCTATTTCTTTTTGCTGTTTTTCATATGCCTGTTCTATCTGACGTTTTTTCAGTTCATACATTCTTTGGAAATTCTCATAATCACCGGTATAACGTGTAAGCACTGCATTTTCCACATGATATATTACATTTACTACATCGTTCAAAAACGGTATGTCATGAGATACAAGAATAAAAGCATTCTCATAGTTCTGAAGAAAGTTTTTCAGCCATAAAATATGATTTTCGTCAAGAAAGTTAGTAGGCTCATCAAGAATGAGTATCATAGGGTTTTCAAGCAAAACTTTAGCAAGAAGAACCTTTGCTCTTTGACCGCCTGAAAGCTCTGAAACATCTCTGTCAAGACCTATTTCGCCCAGTCCAAGTCCATTTGCATATTCAGAAATTTTTGCATCTATCGTATAATATCCGCCGTAATCCAATATATCTTGAATTTCACCGACTTTTTCCATAGCGTCATTCATTTCGCTTTCAGAAAGATCGATCATTTTATCGTAAAGTTCAAGCATTTCCTTTTCCAGATCTGCAAAATGTGAAAACGCATCACGCAAAACATCTGCAATAGTCTTACCCTTTGAAAGAGTGCTGTACTGGTCAAGATAACCTGTTGTTATATGACGGCACCATTCTATCTTGCCTTCATCAGGCATAAGCTTGCCGGTAATTATGTTTAAAAAGGTTGATTTGCCTTCACCATTTGCACCCACAAGACCAATATGTTCGCCTTTTAGAAGTCTAAAAGAAGCGTCATTCAAAATTTGTCTTGCACCATATCCATGTGTTACGTGTTCAACATTAAGTATACTCATATTTTATACAGTTCTCCATATTGTAATATAATCTAAGGCAATACCGCAACAGCTTTGCACGGTATTATTCTCATATTAGTTTATCAGAAATATTAAGCTTTGTCAACCTGAAGAATAAAACAGAATGTGCGGACATACAAATATAATAAAAATTATATAATATATATGCATACTAAGATGAAAGTGAGGAGTATTCACATGGATAATATCAAAAAGAAAATTTTCAAACGTGTGACAGGTCTTTGTCTTGCTGCATCAGTAGCAGTGGCAGCAGTTTATTTTGGTGCTGCAAAAGCTATCGAAAATGCCATTTTTACTTCGGTAATAAAACAGCCGTATGAACCTCCTGTTATTATACTTGATGCCGGTCATGGCGGAATGGACGGCGGATGTGTATCTGTAAATAATGTACCGGAAAAGGGAATCAATCTTAATATTCTTTTGCATCTTCGCAGCCTTTTGAAGGTTTTTGGATATAATGTAGAAGTAACAAGGGATACTGACCGTTCGATACATGATGACGGAATAGAAGGAATAGCGAATCAAAAAAGTTCTGATATGGATAACAGACTTGAACTATTTAATAAATATGACAATGCGGTTTGTATTTCGATTCATCAAAATCAGTTTACAGATCCTTCTTATAGCGGCGCACAAATGTTTTATTCAAATGAAGTAAAGGGCAGTTCATCTCTTGCACAATCAATACAGGATTCATTTGTATCACTTTTACAGCCGGATAATAAACGTGAAATAAAGCTTTGCGGCAAAGAACTGTTTTTGTGTTATTATTGTAAAAATCCAACTGTAATGGTAGAATGCGGATTCCTTTCAAACCCTGATGAAGCATCACTTTTGGAAACAGAAGAATATCAGCAAAAAGTTGCTTTTACTGTATTTGGCGGACTTGAAAAATATCTTGCATCTATAATATAATAATTTAATTACTCTGTTAAGAACTTGTTGACTATAAATTTTAGTTATGTTATAATCATATTGTAATATTGATAAAAAAACAGGATTTGTTTACATATTAGAAGGGAAGTATACTTATATTGAAAATATCAAAAAATAGAATATCAAGCATGATAGCAGCAATAGGTGTTGCGATCTTTATGATTCCATTCAGTAAATATAATAATAATATCTTTTATGCCTATGCATTTGAAAATAATGCCGCTGATAGGGCTGCGGCAACAGAAACAATAACTACAGCTGCATCTTCGCCGGATGAAAACAGCGGGATATTTACTGAAACGACACCTATTGTTACTGATACTGACAATGCAGAAAACATAAACGTTATTCAAACAGATACTACATCTGATAAAACCGATCTTCAATTCAGCATAGGTGATTTAGACAATGATGGAAATGTAAACATTTCAGATGCAATATTTATATTAAATATTTATGCTTGTAACGCAGCACAAATAGAAAATAATTTTACAGCGGAACAAAACGCAAGTGCCGACTGCAATGGCGATGGTCATATTGGCATAGACGATGCTATGCTTGTACTTAAATATTATGCAGAAAAAGCCGCAGGCATTATTGATATAAGCTTTGAAGATTATGTTTATAATCCTCCGGTAACTACTACTATTCCCGGAACAACAGAAACTACGACCACAGAAACCATCACAACAGAATCAACTTCTGAATCTACAACAACGACAACCGCCAACACAACATCAATCACTACCACTACCACTACAACAGAAACTATTTTAAGTACCAGCCTTGATGTGAAATGTATTCTTCAAAACAGTTCACCGTCATTGCCAACAGGTTGTGAAGCTACTGCTCTTACTATTGCATTAAATTATTATGGCTTTAATGCAGATAAATATGACATTGCAATGAATTATCTTCCAAGGATGAATTTCACCGGTGGATATGGTGCAGATTTCAGATATGTATTTCCGGGAAATCCGTCTACATCATCAGGCTATGGCTGTTATGCACCTGCAATAACAGCAACAGCAAATGCATATTTTACCGCAAATAAAAATGCGTCATTTGCAGAAGATATTACCGGCACAGAATTTTCCGATCTTTATGAATATATAAACGCAGGCACACCTGTTGTATTTATAGCAACTATGGGAATGAAAGCACCTTATTATACATCATCATGGAAAACTCCTGATGGAAATACAGTTACATGGAAAGCAGGAGAACATTGTCTGGTTCTGATAGGGTATGACAGATCGAAAGGTACAGTTTTAGTATCCGATCCGCTTAGAGGCAATGTTGAATATGATGCAGCTCTTGTTAAACAACGTTACAATGATATGGGCAAAAATGCAGTTATCGTACATAAGTCAGACCAATACAGCGGTGAAGTCCCTTATGTTGTTTCAGGCAATATATATCGCTTAAGAAATTCCGGCAGCGGACTTTATCTTACTGTAGCCGATGGCAAAAATGAAAACGGTACTAATGTTATACAAAAAGATGCAGATGATTCTTTATCTCAGCAGTTCAAAATTCTTTATGACAGCGACAGTAATTCATATAAACTTCTTACCATGTGTTCGTCAGACGGCAATGATAAAGTGGCTGATATAGCAAAAATCGGCGGATGTGTTGTAAGCGGAAGCAATGTACAAATCTACACACAAGTTGATCCGCCGGCTCAGACTTTTGTTATAGAATCATATCAGGATTCAGACTTGAGTTTAGATGGAACAGTTCGTTTGTCATGCCGAACTAATAGAAGTGCCTGTCTTTCAGTAAATGGCAGCAGCAGCGGTACAGCAAGCGGAAACGCTTATGCATCTTCCGGAAATGCTGTTATAAGAACATTCACAGGAGAACCAACTCAATTGTGGTATCTTGAACCTGTAGAGTGATAAATTATATTTTTAACTTATAAAAATTCACATTATCATCAATAAAAATTCTTGGCAAGTTCTTGACAACGGAGTTTAAATGTGGTAACATAAAAATATAATAAAATATGTGGTAAAATAGCGATGACGAAGACGGTTTGTTTTTAGAGGTTTCAGAGAGTCGGCGTGTGGGGCGAGCCGATACTAAAAAAACATTTTAACCTATCACTTCCGAGCTGGAGCCCGAACTGCTTTTTTAGCATATTAGGCGTTCCCGTAAGTGCAACGTGAAAGCACAAGGCTTGTTAGAGCCGTAGAGCGGCACATTTATTGTGCAATTTGAGTGGTACCGCGGATAGATAGAATTTATTCGTCTCAAGTAAATTCCTTATTGATAAATAGGGTTTTTACTTGAGATTTTTTTGTCTTTATACAGATATTTTCCCACAAATATAATACGCCAAACGGCAGGAAAGAAGGATTTTATATGGAAACACAACTGAAAGATGTTGCTGCAAGAATACGTGAACTTCGTACAATAGCTGGCCTTTCTGAGGCTGAGATGGCAGCTAAAACTGAAATCACAGAGGAACAGTACCATATACTTGAACAAGGTGAAACTGACTTTGGATTTACATTTATTTATAAATGTGCAGATATTTTTGGCGTGGAAATAAAGGATCTTCTGGAAGGAAGCAGTCCTGTTTTATCTTTATATACAGTTACACGCAAAGGCGAAGGACTTCCTATAGCAAGAAAAACAGGTTTGTCATATTATCATCTTGCACCATCATTCCGCAATAAAATTGCTGAACCTTTTTGGGTGAAGATCCCATACAGCGAAAATGCCGAGCTGTCTTTTTCCGCTCATGCAGGTCAGGAAATTGATATTGTTATCAAAGGCAGAGTTATGGTTCAGATCCGTGATCGTGTGGAAATTTTAAATGCAGGCGATACTATTTATTATAATAGCGGTGAACCTCACGCTCTTCTTGCAATGGATGGAAAAGATTGTGAACTCTATGCGATAGTACTTCGTCCCGAAGCTGATACTTATGAAGGACTGGATAAGCTTGAAGAAATCACTGATTATCATAAGCAGATAAATATGAAAACAGTGGCAGATGACTTTATCGAAACTGAAACAGATGAAAATGGTGTTCTCACAAAAATCTCTTTCAAAAATGAAGATAAGTTTAATTTTGCATTTGATTGTGTAGATAAGATCGCTGAGAAAAATCCATGTAAACTTGCAATGCTTTGGGTTTCAAATGAAAAGAAAGAACACAGATTTACTTTTGCAGATATGAAAAAATATTCAAATATGACTGCAAATTATCTGGAATCTTTAGGCATTGGCAAGGGAGATCGTGTAATGCTTGTATTAAAGCGTCATTACCAGTTTTGGTTTACAATGCTTGCACTTCACAAGATCGGAGCAATTGCTATTCCGGCGACAAATCAGCTTGTAGAACACGATTTCACATATCGTTATGAAGCAGCCGGTGTAAAAGCTATTATATGTACATCTGACGGAGATGTTTCCGAACAAGCTGAAAAAGCCTCCGAAGGTTTCCCTGATATGATAAAGGTTATAGTAGGCGGAAAGAAGCAGGGCTGGCATGATTACAACAGTGAAATGATGCTTTGCTCTGATATATATGAGCGTTCCAAAAACACACCGTGCGGTGATGATACAATGCTCATGCTCTTCACATCAGGTACAACAGGCTATCCAAGCATTGCAGCTCATTCTTATACCTATGCACTTGGTCATTATCCAACAGCTAAGTATTGGCATAATGTAAATCCGGATGGCTTGCATTTTACAATTTCAGATACAGGCTGGGGCAAGGCACTTTGGGGTAAACTTTATGGTCAATGGCTTTGCGAAGCACCTATTTTTACATATGACTTTGACAGATTCCATTCAGAAGATATTCTGCCTATGTTTGCTAAATATCATATTACAACATTCTGTGCACCGCCTACAATGTATCGATTCTTTATCAAGGAAGATCTGTCTAAATATGATTTGTCTTCAATTGAATATGCTACAACAGCAGGCGAAGCACTGAATCCGGAAGTATTCCATCAGTTCAAAAAGGCAACAGGACTTACTATTATGGAAGGCTTTGGTCAAACAGAAACAACAATGGCTATTTCTAATCTTGTAGGAACAACACCTAAAATTGGTTCAATGGGACGTCCTAGTCCGCTTTATGATGTTGTTTTGCTTGACGCAGAAGGAAATGTTGCCAAAACAGGTGAAGTAGGCGAGATCTGTATTCATGCACCAAATGGAAAAAAGCCATGTGGTCTTTTCAAGGGATATTATAATAATGAAAGCAAGACAAATTCTGTTTGGTATGATGATTATTATCACACCGGCGATCAGGCAACAAGAGATGAGGACGGCTATCTTTGGTACGTAGGACGTATTGATGATGTTATCAAGTCATCCGGTTACCGTATAGGTCCATTTGAAATTGAAAGCGTTATCATGGAGCTTCCATACGTTCTTGAATGTGCAATAACAGGTGTTCCTGACCCTGTAAGAGGACAAGTTGTAAAGGCAACGATTGTTCTTACAAAGGGAACAGCTGCATCGGAAGAGCTGAAAAAAGAAGTGCAAAATTATGTAAAAACTCATACTGCACCTTATAAATATCCAAGAGTTGTTGAATTTGTAGAGGAACTGCCTAAGACAATAAGCGGAAAAATACGCCGTGTTGAAATTCGTGAAAATGACAAGAATAATGCATAATGCGTAATTCATGAAAAAAATTCCTGCTATAAAGAGGTTTTTTTAGAGCAATATAATAATATAAATAAACGAGCTGGCGACAGCTCGTTTGTTTATATCATCAAAATATTTAAGTCAACACCGCACAAAGAATGACTGACGGCTTTGCACGTCAGCTGCTTGTATATTTTCAGTTATCTCGCACAAAAACTTCTTGGAATACGACGGTATGTCTGCATGATTTCTGTACAATCTGACGAAAAATCTGACTGCGTATCTGACGAATAATTTTTGTGCGTATTGCCTTAAAACTGAACTTGACAATAGGACAATTTAGGTGTATAATATATATATGTTTTTTTAAAAAAATAAAACTGCTTATTTCAGAGAGATTTTGTACTGTATATAAGAAAGGATAATATAATATGAAAAAGATTTTGCT
>CALESG010000014.1 GCA_937907215.1 uncultured Ruminococcus sp. | reverse complement strand
AACCTCCTGCATTTGCCGGACGTTTCTGCGAGATGTACAGCAATACTGAACAGAGACACGACTAAATCTGATTGGATAGCAAACCTGAAATAATGTTATTAAAATTCATACTATACCCATTGAAATTTTCTTTTAAACGTATTATAATGATAAAAAATGCATTTATACATTTAGGAGGAAATAAATTAGAAATATGAGTTACGATAAAGTAATATACAAAAAATTATCATGTATAGTCGCTCCGATAGCCTTTCAATACCTTATGGCATCACTTGTTACTGCGAGCGATGCTTTTATGCTTGGTTTTCTCGATCAGGATTCGCTCTCGGCATCTTCTCTTGCAGGACAGATAGCCTTTGTGTTCAGCCTGTTTTACGGTGCTTTCGTATTTGGACTTACAGTCCTTGCGGCACAATATTGGGGCAAGGGCGACAACAGAACGGCAGAGGAAGTCTTTGCAGTAACTATGAGATATTCACTTCTTGTAGGATTTGTGTTCACACTTAGTACGCTTTTGATTCCAAAGAATATCATGACTTTATTTACTCCTGATGAAATGTTGATAACAGCAGGAGCAAAATATCTGCGTACAGTATCTCTTTCCTATCTTCTGACAGGCTTCACGCAAGTGTGCTTTGGCATGATGAAGGTTTGCGACAAGGCAAAGCTCAGCTCGCTTATTGGCTCATTGTCGGTTGTGCTGAATATCATTCTAAATGCCTTGCTTATCTTTGGCATTGGATTTTTCCCGAAAATGGGTATAGAGGGTGCGGCTCTTGCGACTGTACTGTCAAAAGTGTTTGAAACGATAATAGTGGTTATCGCCTTAGCAAAGAAACACTGTCCGCCTCTTCATATCGGTCTTATGATCCGTTCAAAAAACAAGGAACTTCATAAAGATTATTGGAAATATACCGTTCCGCTTCTTATAAATCAAATCGGCTGGGGCTGCGGTGTGACTATGTATTCAATAATAATGGGACACCTCGGAACTGATGCCGTTGCAGCTAATTCAATTGCAAGTATTGTTCGCAGTATGATAGCAAGTTTGTGTTGGGGTATAGCTGCGGGCGTTGGTATCATCATCGGCGGTATGCTCGGAAGGAATGAGCTTGAAAAAGCAAAAAAAGCAGGCGGCAGCTTTGTACGTTTTTCGATATTGATCGGTGCAGCTTCGGGCGTAGTTATACTTGCACTCACTCCACTTATTCTGCATTTCATACACCTAGCTCCTCAGGCTCAGTATTATCTGAAATTTATGATGTTCATGGCTGCATATTATATTATAGGCAATTCATTGAATTCAACGATAATTACTGGTATTTTCCCTTCGGGCGGAGATACCAAATTTGGTATGTGGTGCGACGTGATAACACTCTGGTGCGTGATCGTGCCAATGGGTATGGTCGGTGCTTTCGTTTTAAAACTGCCGGTTCTTGCTGTGGCATTTATTCTCACACTTGATGAATTTGTAAAGATCCCTGCCGTTTACAAGCACTATATGAAATATAAGTGGATAAAGAATATCACAAAGGAAGGGTCATCACAATTACAATAGTATCTCCGCTTATGTTAATTCTCAACTTATCATTTCTTGATAACTTCTGTTTTTTAACTAACTGATACTAATTCTCAAAAATAAAATCGACAATATTATTGCAGTATTCTGCTATAAAATAGGGAAGGGTTGATTAATGGTAGTTATCTAACAAATAAAACAACATCTTTCTCCATTTCAATGATAAGCATAATATTCATAAGAGCAGTCACATGATCTTTGGCAGATCTTATGACTGCTTTGCTTTTCCTTAGAATTTTTATTTATAAGATAAGTCGCACGTTGCTTAATGACATATTTGGCATTGTATACTCTAAATGATTGAAAAATAAAGAGGTAGAGATTATAAAATGGTCGATCTGGCGAAATCTAGTTTTATATATCAAGCAAAAACTCTTGATTTATTTTTAAAAACATGGTATAATTAAACAAATGATAGATATTTTAAATGTTAAAAAAGTTAAAGAGGAGCTGATCTGTTTATGAAAAGGATGCTTATAAAAACTGCATCCGTTGCAATTGCGGCTTGTACGCTTTGCAGCATGACATCTATTTTAAAAGTAAATGCAGAACCGATGCTTAAAAATTCGGGTTTAAATTATAATGAAACTACAAGTTACGACCTCGGATCTTGTGACAGCGGATATACTTCCGGAATATGGATTTCTGCTGCTCCCGGCAAAGATTGGTCTAAAAATATAACAAACTTCTCATTGTTGCTGATAGGAATAGGTGAATATTCTTCTGGTATGAATAAAAGTAACATTGATTATCCGCTTGATGATGCATTTTTTACAAGCCTTGAAAACACTTTAAAATCTGCACGCACAAATGGCACAACAGTAGGAATACGTTTGCGCTATGATGATAATGGAACTACTAATCCTGAGCCTGCTGATTTTGAACGTGTTATTGAGCATATAAAACAGCTTGGAGAAAGTAATCTTCTTTACGAGTACGAAGATGTTATAACATTTGTAGAAACAGGCCTTGTAGGCAGTTGGGGCGAACAATGGGGTGGTAAATATACTTCTCTTGAACATAAGTCTAAGGTTCTGAATGAATTTATGAAAATTACTCCAATATCACTTCCATTAGTAGTTCGTACACCAAACACATTCCGTCAATGGCTAAAAGATTATTGTAATATTGAAACTACACCTCAAGATATGTCATATTCAATTGATGATAAGGAACTGGCAGCACAAGCTGCTCGTGTCGGTCTTTATAATGATGGCTATATGGGTTCGGATTCAGATTTAGGAACATTTTCTGACAGATCTGGTGAAACAGCATGGATTTCCACTACTTCTGCATATGGAGGAGAATTTTCAGGAAATGATGAATGGCGTCTTAAGTATTCAACATGGCTTCCAGAAAATGCTATACCAGAAATGTATTATACCAATTTGCTTAGAAT
Organism: uncultured Ruminococcus sp.; assembly: GCA_937907215.1. Lineage (GTDB taxonomy): Bacteria > Bacillota > Clostridia > Oscillospirales > Ruminococcaceae > Ruminococcus_C. The sequence continues at coordinate 1,639 of CALESG010000014.1, read as the reverse complement.
AAATGGAAATCTTTTAAAAACTCATACTGCAAATAAAACATATGCGACTCGTGAAGAGGCTGAAAAGAAATTAAGTGAAATTGCTGATTTGTATAATAATGCCGGTCTTGGCAATTTCGATTATGAAGGCAATATTGAGCAGACAAATGATGGCTTTAAGGCAAGCTGGAAGCTGATGGGGTATGATGATTTTATATTTGATAAAAATCTTGATGAAAAACTCGGCGTTTCCTGTGATAACAGTGCATTTTATGGAACAAATGTATGGCAATTTATAAGGTCGCATATAGGGTACAGATTTGTTTTAAGGAACAGCGAACTTAGCAGTGAATCTGCACCAGGCAAGGAATTCAAACTGAATTTTACAGTTGAAAATACCGGATTTTCTAATGCTCCTAAAGATAAGGAAGCTGAAATTATTCTTAAACAAGGTGATATAACTTATACATATGATACAGATATTAACGCTAAAACGTGGGATTCAGGATTTTCAAAAACCGAAACTTTAGATCTTACTCTTCCAAAAACAATGCCTGGCGGCAATTGGGATGTGTATCTGAGAATATCTAATATAAATAAAGATTCTGCTTATGATACTTCATTCTGCACACGTTTTGCAAATGAAGATCTGCAATTTGATAACATCCTTGGTGCTAATTATATGGGCAGTATAAATATTTCAGGAAATACGGATGTCGAGATGCCTAAATATGATGACATAAAACCGGCAGGTTATTATATAAATTCCAATGCTGTTTCTGTTAATGAAAATGATCCCATAAATTTACTTGATAAAGGTTATATATTTAATGAAGACGGTCACTATGGATTTACATTTATTTACAAAGTAAGTGGTATAAACAGTCCTATTCAACTTGGCAAATGGTACGCTGAATTCAAAGGTGAAAGTACAAATTATAGTTCTGCTTATACAACGTATGGAATAAACACACGTAATCAGGAACTATCAGAAGATGGATATTACGCTATGAATATTCCATTCTATGGCTGTGCATTTAATTGTCAGGAAGCTACCATTAGTGATGTAACAAGACTTTCAGCACTTAATATAAATGACAGCAGAAATTACTGGAGTAAAGATACATATACATCACTCGGTGGAAATGCAAATGTACAAATTCAACCCATTGCTTTTATAGAAGGCGGTTATTCAAACTATAATGTAACATATCACCTTCCAAACGGCGATGCAAATTATACGGGTTCATATGGATTTGAAGATAAACTCAGTCAAACTATTAAAAATGTAAAAGCAGTAACCGCACTTTCTCTTCTTGATAAAGATTGTCCAAAAGAATATAAAGATGAAAATGGTAATATTTATAAGCTGATCGGGTATACTACAAAAAAAGATGACAAGGGTTGCATTATAAATGAGAATTTCCCTGCCATGGGAACAATTGAACTTTATCCATATTATGAACTTGATCTTGAAAAAACAGATATGAATAAACTAGTTTACAAAATCACAAATTGCAAGGATTTGCAAGGCGTAAGATATGTCCTTAATGATGACTCAATGACAGCAACTGTTGGAGATGGAAGTGCATGGAAAAACAACAGTGGATATTCTGGCAGTAACGATGTAATCATTCCAGCTATGGTTGAAAGTGACGGT
>CALESG010000013.1 GCA_937907215.1 uncultured Ruminococcus sp. | reverse complement strand
CCACATATTGTTGGATGCCTGTGCTGTGAATCCGGGACTATCCATATCTATCTCGCCTGTACCGCCCCAGAACATCAGCGTACTCACTGCCACTGCGTTATATGGATCAATCGGCTTTTCATTTTCATCCAGCAATACGCCTTTTTTCCAATTGTCAGATGTAAAATAGGTGTTGAACCACGCAATGCGGTTTTCAAGCCATTTACTCAGATAATCAGCATGAGCTTTATGCGTGGTAAGTTCTGCTATTTCGTCCGGTTCAGAAAATACCTTTTTACCAAGAGTATTCCATTTGGTGAAATTACGTTCATAAGATGCCGCATTTTTTCAGCTTCTGTGGTTACAAACTCCGGAAGTATTTTTACACATTCATAAACTTCTTGCCAACGTTGCGTTACTGCATTTCGGAACCAATCGTTCTGAACCGCATGACAAAGCCATTGATTGGAGTTGGCATTACAGTTTGAAACATTATAGACGGTCAGACCTTCCTCTGCGTCCATGCCCTTGACATCAATGAAATTGCCCAATGCAAGATCGTAATCCCACATAGGATGAAACGTTAATTTTCCGCCGGCATCCTTTGAAATGTAATAGCTGTCCCAGCCGGAATCTACATTTTTACATATCTCGTTGGCGATGTAATTATCAACCAGTGAAGCAATATCAATGTATTGCTCTGCTGATTCCTTATCGCCGCTTTTCAGCGCTTTGAGTGCATCGTCCATATAGCCGGAAATGTAATCAACCTGCTGTTTGGAAATTTCGGCATCAGGCGAAATATCACTTTTCACATCGTACTGCTGATGCTCCACATAGAAAGGATAATCGCAGTCGTACCATGACATTTCCACAAGATAACCGTTATCCTCGATCAGTGCAGGATTTTCCGTGATATTGATACGGCTCTTGGCAACATTGACCGCTTCCGTCATCAAATAAACGCCCTGATAAGTTCCATTGACATAAACCTCTACATTGCGGCAGTTTGCAGAATACGGCATACCGTCGAGCATATCGCCAAGGTGATAGGCAACCATATTTCGCAGAAGCGATGTGTCATAATAATTAGCAACTAAATTTCACGACTTCGCCGCACCGTCGCCAAGACGAAGGGGATTTGCCTTTTTCGGAAACTTGAACCGATAGCTTTTCTTATCAAGATGTAATGTCACATTCCCACGAAGACGAATGGAGATATCCGCATTTTCGGTATCAATATTTCCGTTTTCGTCATATATGGTGATCTTTGCCGAAGTGTAGCTTTCTTTCGTATTGACGCTGTTGCCGAGCGTATCAATGGAAACGATCGGCATGGTAAGCTGCTCCGAAATAATTTCTTCGTTCGTTACAGCGTTGACGGGCATTTGCGAAAGCGTCGGAATCATGCAAAATGCCAGTGAAAGAGATGTTAAAACAGATAAAACACGTTTCATGATATTTCTCCTTATTTTGGTAAATGTACTTCAAATGTCACAATACCGTCACGGAGGGAAACGGAAATCGTTCCGTGATGCAGTTCTGTAATGGCTTGTGCGATGGAAAGCCCCAGTCCAAAGCCTTGCTTTTCGTTTGAGTGGGATTCTTCCATACGATAAAATCGTTCAAACAGCCGGGAAAGCTGTTCTTGTTTCATATCGGCACACGGATTGGAACAAGTCAGAATCACATTATCTTTATTTTCAGATAAAGTAATCGTAACAGGACTTTTTACGTCTGCATATTTCAGCGCGTTATCCAGCAGAATGCCTGCAAGACGTTCTATTTTTACACGGTCGCCGTTCAGATAAATTCCTTCGCTGATATGCACAATGAGTTCATGCTGTTCCTCAAATGCACGGCTTTCAAAGTAAAGAACAGTATGATTTACCATATCGCTGATAGAAAAACTGCAAAACTGCGTCTTATTTTCAGGCATTTCCGAAAGTCTGGAAAGCTCCAGCAGTTCTCCTACCAGACATCCCATTTTTTCAGACTGTGATTTTAGCGTATCAAGCAGGCGGTCATTGCCGTGCTTGCGCTCAAGCAGATCAGTTGTTGCAGAAATGACAGTAACAGGCGTTTTCAATTCATGTCCTGCATTGGAAATAAACTGCTTTTGTTTTTCAAAGCTTTCTGATATGGGAGCGATGATCCTTCTTGAAATACAGAGGATAATGCAAAGTAAAAGAGCGAAAATAACAGTCCCAAGAATCGTGGAAACGGCAAAAACCTGTATGGACGCTCTTTTTGTATTGCTGTTTTGTATCAACGAATAAACGACAATCCCATTTTTTTCTGAAACAGAGTATGCATAGGAAACACCTGAATTGATTTTCAGTGTACCGCTGCGTCCGGATATGGCATTCAATACATCCGAGATTTTCTGTTTGTCAAAATATGCGGGAAGATTTCCAGCACATTCTGCAATCAGATGACGATTGGTATCAGAAACAAGAAAGAAACTGCTTGTTTCACTAATCGCAGTCGGAATCTCGTCTCCGAATAGATCCTGATAGCTTATATGCATCATGTTTCTTTTGGTAAAATCGGTATTGTAGTGAACAGTAACGCTGTCAAGTTTCAGGGAAACATCATCCGATGAAGACCACCAGACAATTGATACCAGAAAATTATCTTTAGTCACGCCGCTTTCGCTTAGCAGAGATCGCTCTTCAAACCGCAAGGTGCTGTCATCCTTGAAATCAATTGTAACTTCACTGGTGTTTTTGTTGAACGTGTATTCACGATAGGCAAATTGTTCTGTTACGTCAACTGTCAGCTGGTACATCAGACCGCCGCCTGCACTGTACCAGCCCTGTGTAGGATTTTCACCGGTGATCTCACCTTTAAGCGTGACGCTGTCAATAGAATCCACGGCGCAGGGAATGATATGATCGCCGTCCTTATTCGTTTCTATATCCGAAAGGAGAAAAGTTTCGGTATTATAATCGTAAGAATGCGCCGCTTGCTGGATCATTTCATGGGCATTGCGGTCGGAAGAACGGAACACAATGAATGTAATTACATTTAAAAGGATCAGCATAAGCAGAATAACTGAAAATGCAATCAAAGAGGCAGATATCACATATTTTTTTTGGAGTTTTTTGATTGCCTTATCCATTTTCAGCCTCCGCAAGGAAGTATCCCACACCACGAGCGGTCTGAATGCTTACCAAAGAATGCAATGCCTTCATTTTCTTTCTCAGAAAGGAGATATATACTTCAATGGAGTTGTATTCCACATCCGTATCATAGCCCCAGATTTTGGTGATAAAACTTTCTTTTTCGATCACTTTTCCCTTGTTCAATATCAGCAGTTCGATGATGTCATATTCTTTTTGGCTGAGCATGATTCTATTGTCGCCGCAATGCAGTTCGTGATGAGATATATCGAGGATAATGTCACCAAATCGTGGTCTGTCAGAAATATATTCGTTTGGTCTGCGGCGGCAAAGTGCACGGACTCTTGCGAGAAATTCTTTTGTTACAAAGGGCTTTGTAAGATAATCGTCCGCACCGCTGTCCAATCCCTCCACTTTATCCTCAATCTGGGAACGAGCAGTCAGCATTAGTACAGCAGAGTGAATGTTTGCAGTCCGAAGTTGTTTCAGGACATCAAAACCGTTTATTTTCGGCAGCATCACGTCTAAAATAATAAGATCATACACGCCTGTTAACGCACAGTCAAGACCGTATTCCCCGTCATTTGCGATATCGATATTGTAGCCTTCCAATTTCAGCGTCTCAGAAAGTACATAGGCAAGGTCTTTTTCATCTTCAACGATCAGTATTCTCATATTGTTCCTCCTACTGTATTCAATCTATCACGAACACCTTGAAATTTGATTGAAATCCTATCAAGATTATACCATAATGCAGGTGCTTTTTCAACAGATCAAATTGAAAAGCGAACAAAAGGGAAAAAGCCGCTGCAGTAGTCAAACTGACTATCACGGCGGCAATGTTTTATGTGCTTATGCTTCAATTTCCGTTCCGTCAAGGAACTG
>CALESG010000012.1 GCA_937907215.1 uncultured Ruminococcus sp. | reverse complement strand
ACGGCGGCAATGTTTTATGTGCTTATGCTTCAATTTCCGTTCCGTCAAGGAACTGAAAAATCATTCTGTTATCGTGAAAAACAGTAACCTTTTCGATCATTGTTCTCCAAAGGGAATCATCGAAGGTATCTATAACAATTTTTGTTTCAGATAACTGCTGTACCATATTTTGCAGAGTCTCAGCTCTGTTAAGCTGATCGATTCGTTTCTGTTCCAATTTCTGAAATTTTCTGAATTTCTCGTCATATTCTTTCGTCAGTGCATCACGGCGTTCATCATAATAATCAGGCGGTTTTTCAGACTGTGCCAATTCTATAACCAGTTCTCTGTTTGTATTTTCGATAACGGAAAGTTCCTGCGAAAGTTTTTCAATCTTTTTGTCAATTGCCGATGTGTCAGAAATCGTATCAATCAATTCTTGACAGGTGTCAATAATCAAATCCTTGCTGTGAAAATAAATTGAAAAGGCATTGACAAAACGCTGTTTAATCTCATCCTCATATAAATGCGGTGTGGAACAAAGCTGCTGTCCTTTGAATTTGTTGTTGCATTGCCAGATGACACGTCGGTATTTGCTTGTGGAATGCCACACCTTTGAACCAAAAAAGCATCCACAGTCCGCACATACGATTTTTGCCGCAAAGAGTGAATTGCCACTATACTGCTTTCCCAGCTTTTTACGCCTTGCCATTTCAAGCTGGACTTGCTCGAAATCGCCAGGATCTATAATTGCTTCGTGACTTTCGTCAATGTAGTATTGTGGCACTTCGCCTTCGTTGATTTTTTTCTTTTTCGTAAGAAAATCGGTGGTAAAGCTTTTTTGGAGAAGTGCAGAACCCTTGTATTTTTCGTTAGTCAGAATACTTTCAACCGTTGATGCGTACCACTTTTTCTTACCGCTTGGCGAAAGAATGCCACGATTCATCAAGGCTTTAGCAATGCTGTAAGTAGTCATGCCCTCAAGAAAAGAGCGATAGATGAAACGAATGATTTCGGCTTCTTCCGGCACAATTTCCGGTAGCCCATCCTCGCCTTTTTTGTAACCAAGAAAACTGGAGTAGGGGAGTGAAACTTTTCCGTCCGCCATACGTTTTCTGTGTCCCCATGTGACGTTTTCGGAAATGGAGCGTGACTCTTCCTGAGCAAGTGAACTCATAATCGTGATGAGCAATTCTCCCTTGCCATCAAACGTCCAAATCTGTTCTTTTTCAAAATAGCACTCCACATTATGCTCTTTCAGTTTTCGTATTGTAGAAAGAGAATCCACGGTGTTTCGGGCAAAACGACTCACGCTTTTTGTGATGATAAGGTCAATTTTCCCATCCAGAGCATCCTTTATCATTTGATTGAAACCATCACGATGCTTGGTGTTTGTTGCACTGATTCCCTCGTCCGTATATACCTTTACGAATTCCCATTCGCCGTGCTTTTTGATGTATTTTGTGTAATAATCCACCTGTGCAGCATAGGAAGTCTGCTGTTCCTCCTGTTCTGTAGAAACTCTCGCATATCCCGCAACCCTGCGTTTTACGACTGTATCATTTGGCAGATGCGTCAAAGGATTTATTGTTTGGGGAATCATCGTGACTGTTCGTGCCATTTTCTGCTCCTTTCTCCGGTGGTTTTTTTCATTTCATCCGTCCAGCTTTCAGAGCGTGAACGGTCTTTCCAGTTTGCAGAAATCTCATGTCCGTCAATGAAAATAAAAGTCAGTTCATTCGGTGCAGGAACAAGAATTTTTGCAATCTGATTTTCAAAAATATTTGCATCAAACTCCTGCAGTCCAAGCACCTCGCAGCATACTGAAATCAACGTATTTTCGGGAATTTGCTTTGCTGTGGGGCAGTATTTCTTTCCCTTTGTGTTGTAGGTCGCACAAATCCAGACGACACAGGTCGCCGTTGTTTTTCTGCGATAATTCTTACCACAGCAGTTACATTGAATCTTGCCTGTAAACGGATAAGCGACAGCAGTCGATTTAGTTGGAGTGAAGCATTCTTTTTGCTTCTGCAAACGTTTCTGCACTGCATCAAAAACGCTCTTTTCGATAATCGGCTCATGTGCTTCTGTAATCAAAAACTTATTCAGTTCACCGTTATTGACCATTTTCCTCTTTGTCAGATGATTTTCGCTGTAAAATTTTTGCAGCATAAGCTCACCGCAATATTTTTCGTTGGTGAGGATTCGTCTGACTGATTCCGCCGTCCACTCGTTGTCAAACTTGGTAGAGATATGCATTTCATTCAGCATATTTGCAATCGCAAGTTTCCCCATTCCCGACAGATAACTGTTAAAAATCAGTCTGACAACTTCCGCTTCATCAGTGATAATTTCAAGCACTCCGTCATGATTCCTTTTGTAACCCAGCATCTGTAAGCTGCTGACTTTTCCTTGTTCAAAATCTTTGCGAATGCGCCATTTCTGATTTTCACTTGCAGATAAACTTTCTTCCTGTGCATAGCTTGCAAGAATACTCAGCATCAATTCTCCGTCCGAAGAAAGACTATGAATTTGCTGTTCCTCAAAATAAACGTCAACGCCTAAATCTTTTAATTCACGAACCGTTTCAAGCAGTGTAACAGTATTTCTTGCAAATCTTGAAATGGACTTTGTGATGATGAGATTCAAATTTCCTGCACGGCATTCTGCAAGCATTTTCTGAAAATTTTCACGATTATCCTTTGTGCCTGTCATAGCCTCGTCAGCGTAAACACCGCAAAACCGCCATTCAGGATTGCTAAAAATCAAATTGCGGTAATAGTCGATCTGAGCCGAAAGGGAATGGAGCATTGCGTCCTTTCCGCTGGAAACTCTGGCATAGGCAGCAACTCGTTTCAGCTTTTTGATTTTGGGAGTATTAAAATTTATTCTCTCCACGATTCTTGCCATAAAATCGCCCCCTTGTCAGTGTTACATATTAAATCAGAAGCTGGATAAAGTCAAGGGATTTTCCGATATATACTGCACAAAGATAAGCCGCATTTTTCGGCGATATTTGACTCACATTTCCTGAATTCAGCTTCTGTTATTGTGCCGTTACTAAGCAGCCTGCGGAAGATGATAATTGTGACTTTGTATGCGGCGATGTGCTGTAACTTTTCATTTGTCATTGCGGTTCTCCTTTCGGCAGGATTTGCCATAACAGGCTTTGGAACAGTATTTTCTTGCCTTGCTTGGGTAAGCGAAAAACGTCTTTCCACACGTTTCACATTGGCATTCAATCATTGCAGAAGTGCGGTGCGGATGCTTGTTCCACCAGTTGATACGGCATTTATCGGAGCAGTATTTTTTTCCTATCAGGGGGATTCCGCAGACCGGGCAAAAGTCCTTATTTCGCTTAAAAAATGATTTTATTGAGTTTTCTGATATTCCGGTTTCAGCGGATATTTTTTTGTAGCTGCATCCCTTGGCTCTTAATTTTATTATTTGAGTTTTATCAGCGTCAGTCATAAAGCACCTCTCAAATGAAAACGGCTGCCGAATCAAATCGACAGCCGTCTATAAAGTTTATTTCATCAGTTCATTTACACGTTTTTGC
>CALESG010000011.1 GCA_937907215.1 uncultured Ruminococcus sp. | reverse complement strand
GGCGGAAGAATAGCAAGTATTCTCGCACGAAGTCGTCTGCCTGCCATATTTGCGTTATTCTCATAAATATCACGCTGTTCTGTTAACTTTTTAACTCCTTTTTTAGTATCCATCACATGATGCACCACAAACTGCTGACTGGACATAACGTTTGTTTCCATATCCCAACAGTATGCCATCATCTCTGATTCTCCCTCCTTCTGAGATAGTTCCTTAACGCCAAAATCTACGTTACCCCAGCATCTTGCAGCTTCTTCAGCAAGGCGAATGGACGGACCTGTAATATTGTTTCCACTTCTGGGATATGAATAGATAGCTTTTTCTGCAAGACTTTGCCTTGAGCAGGCATTCATAAGTTTTTCAAATGCCGCAAACTCGTCCCGTGGAAATCTCTTAGCAATCACAAGCTTACCTTGTGCTTCCGCAACAGCCTTACTCGATTCTATCTCAATAACACCCTGGTTAATATTCTCGTGTTTTTTAGCAGTTCCAAATGGATTCTGCATGATCTCATATTCTGCCATAATTATATACTCCTTTATTTATTACATAATTTCTCTTGCTGCCCATTTAGGCAGACTTAAAGGTTGTATGTTTTCTTCATATCCGTGGTATAATCCAGCATGTATGCATGCTGAAAGAAGATCAAGGTCTGATCTTGCTTCCATTTCGCCGAGAGACAGCATAAGATCATCTGCAAAGTACACGGCAACTGCATAAGGTGGTTCCTTTTCTACAGCTATAAATACAAAATCCTCAGCATCTGAAATATCGCATTGTTTAAGACCATGCAGATACCAGTGTGCCTGAACATAATAGCGATAGTTGTATGCAGCCTTTTCAAAAGCCTCCGGGGATGCATTCTGCGTTGTTTTAAGGTCTACGCAGAAACCGCTTCTCAAATAATCCGGACGACACTTACACTCCAAACCTGTGCGAATATCAGTCCAAAAATGAGAAGTTTCAGCTTTGCCTCCTGACAAAAGTGCACGTGCTGTTTTATGGTGACTTACAGCTTCGGCAATATTTACGGATAAAGTTATCATTTCTTTTGGAACAATAATTTTCCCTGCTGCTTCCTGCTCAAATGCTGCATATTCTTCTTTGCCTGCTTTAGTACGTCGGTCAATAGCAGGTGCTTCTATGTATTCCTCAGCAAATGTTTCAGGCTAAAGCACCATCTTGTGTATCACTGAACCTGTAAGCAGTGCCGGAGTAGTTTGCTGCTGAGGATGCTCCCTGCGATAAAGATAGTGCATAGGAGAACGATGTACTGCATCAAGGTCTGATTTTGATATAGCATGATGTGCATGATATTCTGCGTTTGTCATTCTTTTTTCTTCCATTTTCTTGACATTCCTTTCCGCCTATGGTATAATAGGCTTGTAAATAATTTTCTTAGTCCCCATTATCGGTTGCCGCCGGTGTGGGGATTTTTATTTTTTCTCTGCTTTCTGCGGTCATACTTGCTGTGATAGTAATAACCCGTTCGGTGAAGGTAATATCTCAATCCTAAAAATATTGAAAGAGATACTATGATAGTTATAACGAGATCCATTTTAATTTTCCTTTCCTTTTAAATGAAGTTCGCTCAATATACGTTTCTTTTGCGCACCTGTGCAAAACTTGTCATTTTTTATTTCTCTGACTATTCTTACAGTAGATGTACCCTCGAATAGCATCTGCCGAACACGATCTCTCAGGCTATAATAATGAGATTGTACTTCAGAACATTTGCTATCAGAAGCACGATAAACAGCGCCGCTAGCAGCATAAAAGCTCCTGTATGTATTGATCTTTTCTTTCTTTTCTTCATGATTCACTTTTTATTTTCCTTTCTGACTTTTTTCAAGTCTTTTATATCCTTAAAATCCCTGCATGGACATTCCCTTGAACGCTCCCAGCAATAAAAGCGGTTTATGCAGGATTTGCAAGTTTTAGCACTCTTTTTCATGTTGTTTCCTCATATATTGCGTCATATTTTCCGGTTGTATCATGCAAAATCGCATCAGCAAATTGCTCCATATTTAATCCGGTCAAAAAGAAACATAGATCATTGTCGTCAAATGTCATTTCTGGATTTATGATAACTTTTCCTTTGGTTTCTACCTTTTTCATAGAATCACTTCCTTTCTAAAATTTGCCCTTTCAGGCACCGGTGAGACAGGCAGGATTTGAACCTGCGACTTGCATTTTATGTTGCTCTCGCCATCTGAGCTACTGTCCCATGTTGCAGCCGCCGAACCGTAGCGACTGCATATCTCTACTACAAAAAAGGGTGTATTGTGCATTGCTGCACTGGGTCTGGATACGCTCCGGACGGGCGGTAGTTATGTGTTGTGATAGCCAAATGGCTTTTCTCCCATTTGACTGAGTGCATCTCTCAGACAAGTCAGAGATAAGCAACCGGGAACGGGTTACCCACATGATACACGAGCCCATATATAATTTTTTATCTCTGATACACTAAGCTTCAAAGCTTTGTCGATATCATAGTAGCCTTCATGCTCTCTTTCGATTATATCTTTGTAATCCATAGTGGTACTCCTTTCATTTTATCATCTGGGTGCGGATAACGCTCCGCACGAGCGGCTGTCACTGTAAGTGCATTGGTGTCACGTCCTTTCACGCTGCATTCTGCTCAATCAACGGATAAATACCATCAGATTTGAGCAATTCATAGATGAACAATCTGCCTTTCTGCGTCCAGTACATATGCGGTTCTGCTGCATGCTCAAATCCATCATCACCGTGATAAATATGTGTCTTAGTACTGGTATAGCCATAAGAAGCGTGTTTCTGATAGAGCAACCATGTTTTTCCCTGTTTGTACTGTACGCCCTTTTCGTGAAGATAATCATTCATCTTCTTGGCACTCCAGCCGTAATCCTTTGCGATCTTGCCAATAGAAATCAAATCCTTGCAATTAAGAACTACATCATAGTAAGAAGCTTTCGGCTGTAATTCTGCTATCTGCTGTTCTTGTATAGCTACGGTGGTAATAAGATGTTGCTTCTCACGCTGCTCCTCAATCCATCGCTCTGCACGCTTAACGGGGTCATCTATCATGTAGCTGTCTGGTACTCGTTGGACTATTTCACGAGCACGGAAATATGTATTCACAAGCTGCCGCTGAACCTCCCAAGCAAGATCGTCAGTAAAGGATTTGACTAGCATCAAATAGCCAGATTCGGTGATGAGAGTTAAACCTCGGTTTGGAATATCAAATCCTAATGTCCGTTTTTCGGACATTTGAACATTGAAGTAATCTTCACCCTCTACAAAGCGTTCTTTATTGTCGTTAAACCGCTTTCTTGCGGTGCCATCCGGTCTTTCGTGAACTATGTCAATTTCCTTAAAGGTTACAACACGTTTACCGTTGTATTCTTTAACCTCAAGATCAATGTTATTGATTTTAACTAATTCATTCATCTGTAAATTCTCCTCTCAAAATGTCATCTGTTGTACAGTGCAAAATTTTAGCTAAACGCTTTACATTTTCTAAACTTGGATTGCGAACACCGTTTTCCCACTGTGAAACAGCGTTCGGTGTTACTTTAAGCTTCTCTGCGATGTCCTTCTGCGTTAAATTTTGTTCTTGTCTAATATCTCTAATTGAAATCACTTTTATCACTCCTTTCAATTTCCTAACGTTATGTTAGAATTATAACACGCATTTCGTTAGAAGTCAAGTGGTTTTATAACGTTTCGTTAGTTTATACAAAAAGTTAGGATTTTTCTTGACAATGCTAACATAACGTGATATTATAAAACTACGGAGGTACTTAAATATGTTAGGAGAGAAATTAAAAGAGTTAAGAGCTAAACATGGATTAACACAAGCAACATTTGCAGAAATTTTTAATATTTCAAGCGGCACCATAGCAATGTGGGAGACTGGTAAGCGAACGCCGGATATTGAAATGCTCAATCGAATTGCAGAATATTTTGGAGTTACATTAGATTATTTGGTTGGGAATGAAATTAAACAAAATAATTTTGAATCAGAAAATTATATAGAACAAGATGAAGACCTTATTATATTGAATCGCAATGCAAAGAAACTGTCTCCAGAAAAGAGAAAACAGCTTCTTGACATGGCAAAATTGATGTTTAAGGAGGAATTTAATGACTGATTGTCCTGATTACAAACGAGCTACAAACGCTGCATATAACGTTTTACAAAATTATGATGGTAAATTTCCTGAAATAGATATATTTAATATTCTTAAAATGTTTAATAATATAAAGCTATGTTCTTACTCAAGAGCTGCTGAAAAAATTGGCATTCCACACAATGAATTTGCCTATCAGTACGCTTCCAGTGAGCACGGATTTACAGCTGCAAAATATAGTAATAATAGATTTATTATTTATTATAATGATTGGAAAGATGAGACAACAGTCAAATTCACTTTTGCACATGAACTGGGGCATATCATTTTAAGACATACAGAGGATAATCATGTATCAAAAAAAGAAGCGGATTGTTTTGCAAGAAATCTCCTTTGCCCAGTGCCAGTAAGTAATGGATTTAACTTAGAAACTATATCTGATTATGCTAAGTGTTTTCGTGTTTCCGAACCAATGGCAGCAGCTTGCATAGGAAACAGAAAATCCGATGAATACTATATAACAACACATAATTATAATTTAATAGATGAAAAAGTGTATTGTTATATGGCTAACTGTACACCAATGGAATTATATGGATATGTATAAGTTGGAAGGGATAAAAAATGGACTTAGAAAAGCACAATTGGTCACTATGCTTTGCGATAAAGTGAAAAGTAAATAAAAAAAGCCCACACCATATGGTATGAGCAAAGGGGATGGTATAAGTTGGGCAATTGGACTATTGCAGATACAATTTCAGGAATGATAAGCACGTTTTTTTGGATTTATTGGAATTATAATTAGTTTTGTTACTATGAAAAAAACTTCCAGTATTGAGAAAAAGCTAAAAGTTCAGAAGAATATTCGAGCTTTTAATGTTCAATATGGAACGTTAATTAATCAGATCAATTTAATACTTGAACAACTATCTCAAAATGATTTGAATAGTACATTGTTATCTGGTGCTCTTGACATAATATCGAGAGTAAAGCAACTTGCTGTTGGTGGTGAATGGGATAAAGCAGATATTGATCTCATTAATAATTATTATCATAAATTATATGATAATTTTGAAAATTATAAATTGATATTTTCTGATAAATCTGATAATTCACGTTTTAATCTCGGTAGCAATATGGAAAAAGCATTGATTGATGTTAAAAATATATTAGATAAGGTGGCAAATTATAATGATATCAGATAGAATTGAAAGTTATCTTAACAGAATAAATACAAAAACAAAAAATCATAAGTTAATGTGGAGGCCTATTTTAGAATATCTAAACTATTATAATGATAACACAAATCTTACCACCAATATTTCATTAATAAAAGATGCTGTTTATAGTGAGCTCCATGAAGACAAATCATTCTTTATAAGAAATGACGATACATATTTAGTTTTGATTGATTATGAACAGGCTTCTGGCAGAGATGATTCAGAACCCAAAGTTAGGGTATGTGAGTTATGGGGCATATTCCATAAAAATGCAGATGTATATAAGATTCCACCATATATAGAAGGTGGAATAAAAGAACTACAGAAAAGTATTATTGAATATTGGAAATTTAAAAAAGGAGATTATGCTTTTGCCTCTTCGGAATTATTTGAATTTTTGGAAAAATTCAGCCACTAAAAGAAAATGTTTCAATCCATTTTCCATAAGAAAAGTGTTTTCTTAAGTTAGAACGAATTTCTACTAATAAAGAACTAACAGCTTGTTCTGCTGGTTGTAAAGCTTGTTTTAATTCATATCGCAATACTACTTTATCTATAGAATTATTTTGCTTAAGAAAAAGTTGTGGAACAGTATCTGTTTCAAGTAGTATAACCTCAACATTTGAATTTGGAATTATAGATATATATTTAATAAAGCCTGAATCCATGATATGTGATTCCCATTTCATTATATTTGAAATTGTTTTGTCTTCAATGTATTTAATCATTTGAATTGTATTATTTTCTAATTGGCTCATATTAAGTCCTCCTCTACTTCGCATATTATATTAAGCATATTATATTCATTTTTATATTATACCATATTTTTATAAAAAAAAACAATTTTATATGATAAAACTCCACATACGTGTGGTGAGGTATTGTGTTCTCGTGGGCACAGCATCTTGGCGTGTTTTCCTCACGCAAGTGGGGGTGGGTTTAATCAATGTCATTAACTTAACCAGTTGGCAAAAGAGCCGAAATCTGCTAAAATAAAGA
>CALESG010000010.1 GCA_937907215.1 uncultured Ruminococcus sp. | reverse complement strand
CGCAAGATTTGTCGCTTCGCTCCGCTCTTGCTGGGTGTAAAAATTTCGCATTTTTTCTTTGCTTGAATCTAAAACAAGACTTTCTGTTTTTTACTTTAATTTGACAGAAGGCTCTTTTTATATGCGAAATTTTTGTTTGGCTTTGTTTTTCTGTTTTTATCGCACGAACCTTTTTTAGTGTCGAGCTGTTTCGCCGTCTGCGGACGGCGACCAGCATTTTTGAAAAATTGCTGGACCAAAAAACTTTTATTGACTTAGTCCCTTTTTTTCTTTTACTTAAAATTAAAACAAGGCTTTCCGTCGTTTGCTTTTACGGAAAGCCTTGTTGTTTTTGCTTTTTTATTTTACTCTATTTTTATAATTTACTTGATACCCCAAATGTCCTTTGCATACTCATTTACTGCACGGTCAGCTGAGAAAATACCAGCTCCTGCAATGTTGTGCAGTGACATCTGTGTCCATTTCTTTGTATCACGATACAGATCAGAACTTCTCTTCTGAGTCTCTGCATAAGAATCAAAGTCAGCCAGTACCATATATGGGTCAGATTTCTTCAGAGAATCTGCTACCTCATTGAACTTGCAGCCGTTGATTCCTGAATACATACGATCAATACAATTATGAATGATTCCATTGTTGTGATAATACTGCTCTGGATTGTAGCCACGTGCCTTCAGTGCATTTACTTCCTCTGTCTTCATACCAAAGATGAGAATGTTGTCTTCACCAACAGCATCGCCAATTTCAATGTTAGCTCCGTCCAGAGTACCCAGTGTTATTGCACCGTTAAGCATAAGCTTCATATTACCTGTACCAGACGCTTCAGTACCTGCCAGAGAGATCTGCTCAGAAATATCACTTGCTGGCATAAGCAGCTCGGAAAGTGTTACCTTGTAGTCCTCAAGGAAGTATACAGAAAGCTTTTCAGAAATTCTTGGATTCTTGCGAATTTCTTCAGAAAGTGCCCAGATCATCTTAATGATCTGTTTTGCAAGATAATACCCCGGTGCTGCCTTAGCGGCAAATATATATGTCTTTGGTACAAAATCAGCGTTAGGATTATCAAGCAGATACTGATACTGTGCAAGAATGTTCATTACATTCAGATGCTGACGCTTGTATTCGTGAAGACGCTTTACCTGTACATCAAATACACTGTCTGTATTCAGAATAATACCACTCTTCTGCTTAACATACTTTGCAAATCTCTGCTTGTTTTCCTTCTTGATTTTACGCAGTGACTCCAGAACGGAATTATCGTTTGCAAATACATCAAGCTTTCTAAGTTCACTGCCGTCTTTAAGGAAGCCATCACCGATTTTTTCCTTCAGCAGTTTTGTAAGACCAGGATTTGATTGATACAGCCATCTTCTATATGCAATACCATTGGTTACATTCTTGAACTTAGCCGGTGTATCCAGATATTCTTCATGGAATACAGAATCCTTGATGATTTCAGAGTGCAGCTTTGATACGCCGTTTACACTGTGAGATGCCATTACACAAAGTGTTGCCATGTGGATCTGGTTGTCCTTTATGATAGACATACGTGTTGTCTTAGCACTATCATATCCATTACGCTGCATAAGTTCAGCACAGTAACGGTTGTTTATCTCGATTATAATAGAGAAGATTCTTGGGATAACGTGCTTTACAAGGTTTACATCCCACTTTTCCAAAGCCTCAGCCATTACAGTATGGTTGGTGTAAGCAAATGTGTTTGTTACAATGTGCCATGCGTGTTCCCATGTATAACCGCAGTCATCAAGCAGTACACGCATAAGTTCTGGAATAGCCAGAGTAGGGTGTGTATCATTGATGTGGATAGCAACCTTTTCATGAAGATTATCCAGTGTGCCGTAAACACTCATATGATGATTTACAATATCACCAATAGCTGCTGCACAAAGGAAATACTGCTGACGCAGACGAAGTGATTTACCTTCAAGGTGATTATCATTAGGATAAAGAACCTTTGAGATAGCATTAGCCATAGAATTCTGACTAAGAGCGCTTTCATAGTTACCATCATTGAATGACTTCATGTCAAAGCTTGGTGCTTTAGCCTGCCACAGACGCAGTGTAGAAACACCTTCACTGCCATAACCTGAAACATAAAGGTCATATGGAATAGCAACAACTGTATTGTAGTTTTCATGAGAAAGATAGTGGTAGGAGTCCTGCCAGTATTCTTTTACATTGCCTTCAAAGTGAACTTCGATAGCCTCATCAGGCTTAGGATCAAGCCAAACACTGCCGCCGGGAAGCCAGTTGTCAGGGAATTCTGTCTGCCAGCCATCTTCAAGCTTTTGCTGGAAGATACCATATTCATAGCAGATAGAGTGACCCTTTGCAGGGATCTCCTGTGTAGCCATAGCGTCCAGATAGCAAGCTGCTAATCTGCCAAGACCGCCGTTTCCAAGACCGGCGTCAGGTTCACATTCAAATATTTTTTCCAGATTGATATCAAATTCTTTTAGAATAGACGTAAAATCCTCGGCAAGTTCGAGGTTATAAAGAGAAGTCTTGAGAGAACGACCCATGAGGAATTCCATTGAGAGATAATATACTTGCTTACGTCCCTCGGAATGTACACGGTTTGTGAAATGCTGACGCTTACGTTTCAAAGTTTCAACCATCATAGCAGAGAGCGTCTGATAGATCTGTTTATCAGAAGCTTCATTTGGTGTAACATTACATTCGAGCATCAGGCGGTTTACGAACTTTTCTTTTAGTTCGGCACGTTTTGCTGTATTCTTATCAGCCATTTTTAGCTCCATCCTCCGGCGAATATTATTTTTAACAAGGCATCATATTGTTCCTTCATTTAAACGGTACAGAGCGCCGAATATACCACTCTATATATTATACCGAATTTTCGCATTATTTTCAATAGCCTTTTTCCACAAATATTTCCTAAAGACAAAAAATTAACAGTTGTTTTTGCCCAGATAAATTAAGAGCAAATTTTGACGAAAATTGCGTCACTTTTACTTTTTTATTTATTTATTGGTCATTGCAAGAAATCGAATCAATAATTTATATATTATTTGACACTTAAAAATACGCTTAATCATATTATAATATTCATATTTATAGTTATATCTTACAAAACGGTGGAAAACAATTACAAAAGCATTTAACTGATATATGAATAAGTGCTAAATATACTTTGAAAGTCTTGCAATTTGGTTACAAGTGTGGTATAATATAAAACATACGGTAGTCGGCATATACTGTGAACTAAAGCAGTTTCTGGTGTCGGAATCTTCCGTGATGTGCATACAAAGGCATATCGTGCAATGCAAATAAGATTAGTGAAATTCGACCGGTGTCGAACTTAAAGAGTACAGGACATTGTGCATAAGTTAAGCACTTGTCAATGTTTTTCACAAGTCTTATGGCAACTTTACAATTTAATAATTGGTAATGCAGACGCATTGCAAACGGCAAGCAATTTTACGTATAGCCGTATGGCAATGCAGCCTTGACTGCTGCTTTGCAAATTTCAAACATTGTTTTTTAGAAAAAAGGAGTAAGTTTAATATGTTAAAAAGAATTTCGGCTGTCGGGGTATCCTGCGTGACTGCACTCGTACTTGTGCTGTCAGCTATAACCTCGTCATCAAACGTTTCAGCTGTATCGCTGGAAGAAATGACTAATGTGGCAATTCAATGTATAATCTCACATGAGGGATCTTATGGTTCTATAAATCCGAACGACTGCGGTGCAGTAAGTGTCGGTAAGCTCCAGTGGCACGCTGACAGAGCACTTACTGTTATGAGAAGAGCTTGTGAAAATGATCCAACATTTGCTGCTGCAACATTGGGTTCAGCCTTTTACAATGAAGTTATGAGTGCGTCAAGTTGGAATTATCGTACATTCTCATCATCCGAGGCAAGTGCCGCTGCTGCACTGCTTAGTTCCGATTGCGGAGTTGCAGCACAAGATGAACAGGCTGCTTCTGATGTACAGAATTACATAATTTCAGGACAGAACATGGGTATTACAGATGCTGGTGCTCTTGTTCTTTATGCTGATATTTACAATTTCGGCTGTGGTATTGCAGCAGGAGTAGCAAAAAGAGCAGCTTCAAATGCTGGTTCTTACAGTGCTGTTACTCTTGATGATATGCATAATGCAGCTTTAAACAGTGGATACAGCTCCAATAGTGCCTTTGTTTCCAGAGCAAATATGGTTTATAACTATCTTTGCCAGCAAGGATTTGGCGGCACTGCTGATCCAGATGATACTTCGACAACAACAACTCCTGTTGATCAGTTTACCGAAGACTGTGCAGGAACATACATCGTGACTGGTTCTTCACTTAATATGAGAAGTGGTCCCGGTACTAATTACTCTATTGTTATGACAATTAAAGGTGGCGAGTCTGTAACTGTTACTTCTTCTAATGGAGAGTGGGCAGCTGTTAACTATGGCAGCTACGAAGGATATTGCTCTATGAACTATTTAGAGCGTTCACAAGACACAGAGCCTGCTGAAACAACTACAACAACAGAGGAAATAACAACTGTTACAGAAACAACAACCGAAACCACAATGACTTCTGAAACAGAGGAGATCACTTCAGGTTCAGAAGCTGAAACAACAGAGATAACAACTGAAATTACTAATTATGATGAAACAACAACTGAAACTACAACAGTTACTGAAAGCACTACAGAAGTTTCAGAGTCTACTGATTCAAAATATGAAGTTGACGATGAGAATGTTATAGTAAATAGTGCATATGCTTCAATTTATGGTGATACCAATATGGACGGAGAAGTTACTGTAGCTGATGCAGTTCTGCTGCACAAGTATTTATCAGGTATTGTATTTATGAATGTAGAACAAATCGCAAATTCCGATTGTTCTTTTGATGGTACACTTTCAGTTAAGGATGTTACAGTAATTATGGAATATCTGTCAGGACATCTTGCAGCACTTCCTATTCTGTAATTTGTAATTTTAAAATGCAATTTAAAAAAAATTCCCCTCTTAAAAAAGAGGGGAATTTTTTTTGAGCTGCAACAGCCTTTTTTATTTTACATAAGTATATTTTTAGATACAAATACAAGTTTTATATCATCATATATGCTTTGGTCATCTATTTTAGTACAAAGTGATATGACATATTTATCTTGTATCACCCATTGTCTAAGCAATGCATTTTCTATATTTGTATATATTATATCCTTATGAAGTGAAAAGGCAGCATTTTTCATAGGGTATGAAACACCAATTCCTATAGCTTTTACAAAGCTTTCCTTAAGTGTCCAAAATCTTGTAAATGCAAGGTCCATATTATCTGAATGTTCTATTTCATATTTTTCCTGTACTGTGCAGACACGTTTTATTACTCTTTCACGCACTGTTCTAAGTGATTCACAGTCTATACCTATAGCATTGCATTTTCCTACAGCACATACGGCAAGTTGATTGCAGTGGGATAGATTTATTTTAATATATTCATTTTCTTTAAGATACGGTTTGCCGTGGCTGCCTTTTTTTAAGGTGTATTTATCAATGCCATATTCTTTTTTTAGAGCAAAACTTAGAAGTTTGTGTGCATTTTCATGCTGCTGATCAGGCGTGCATTTGTGAAAAAAACAGGCGTAAAGCTTCATTTAGTCCTCCTGTATTTATGAATACAAGTTCTAAAATTTACGATATAAGATTCAAAGCCGTATCAAGCAGAGTATATTCTGAAATATTCTTGTCTATTTGTTCCATAAGAAGAGCCGGTCTGTCGGTGATGATATGGTCAACGTTCAGCCCAAGCATTCGATGCATTTCATTGGTGTTGTTTACCGTCCATGCATAAACTTCTTTACCCACTTGATGTGCATTGTTCACGACCTGAGAGCTTATAAACATACTTTTTATACTGAATGCATCAACATAATCAAGATTATAGAAATTACCCGTTGCAATGCTCATTATAAGTCCAGTCTTTATATCTTCATCGCATTTTTTTATACGTTTTAGAGATTCGTATGAAAATGATGTTACGCAGCATTGGCTTTTTATTCCGTATTGTTCAATGAGTGCAGCTACTTTTTGCTCTATATGATTTACGATTGCACCTCTTTTAAGTTCTATGTTCAGAAATACTTTTCCGTCTGTAAGACGTATAACTTCTTCAAGAGTCATTATTCTAGCATCACTGAACTGTGGATTATACCAGCTGCCAACGTCTATTTGTGACAATTCGGCATAGGTGTATGATGAAACTTTACGGTCTATTCCAGCTATTCTTTTAAGACTGATGTCATGTATAACAACAGGAATGCCGTCTGATGTTTGCTGCACATCAAGTTCTATTCCATCTGCACCTTGCTGCATTGCAGCAATAAATGCATATTCTGTATTTTCAGGTGCTATCGTAGAATATCCTCTGTGAGCTATTGTCATCGGACTGATATTCAGCAAAAATCGCACTGATACATCACCTGAAGCCAATCTAAAGATATACACACTGTCTGCAAATATAAGAGCCATTGCTGTAAGAACTGCTATAATGCGGTTATTTTTATTTTTGTATGCAAATTTTTTTGAACTTTTGCTTTTGCTTATAATTTTTCTTTTTGACAGCAGTGTTTTATATTTTGAGAATGTTGCGGCTGCAAAATAAGGCACTGTTCCGGCTGAAAATAAAAACACAAAGAAAAGCAGGAAATATCTTATAACTTTCAGCGACTTACTGCCGTAAGAAACAGTTATGCCAAATAGATTTAGTGTACCTATTCCGATTCCGGTTACTGCTATAATGATCATTACAAATGCGGCAAGATAACCAAGACTCCACAGAAGCAGGCTTATAAGAACGGAAAATGTATTTCCGGATATAAGTCGGCTGCTCTGACGCCTTGCGGCACGAAAACTGCAATGACGACAAACATATATAGGCAGTGATATTATCCATTTTATACCGATAGTAAAACATAATGCTACAGCGACAGAATATACCATAAGCAGCATTGCAGTGTTTGGAATTACCCTGCTTAAAATATCCGGCATACCTATGGCTGATATAAGTCCGCCGGCAGCCGGAAGTGAGATCGCAGGCAAAATAAGCAGCAGGTGCGTCAAAAGAGAACCTGTTCCCGATGAGAACATTCTCTTTATACTTGAAGTCAGCTCATATATAAGCTGACCAAAACTCAGTCTGCGATTTTGTTCAGCTGCTTTAAAACATGCTATAATGCCTGTAAAATTAAGCATTATCTGCACAGCTGCTATGAGTGCAATAAGTGCAAACATAGGCAGTGTCCAGACAGATTTTAGAAGTTGTGAGATATTTGCATTTGTAAGGTATTTCAATCCAGCCAGATTTATAGCACAGTCAATAATAAGACCTACAAGCGGTACTATTGCAGCGAATGTTAAAACTTGTATGCCTATTTCAAATAAAACAAGCGTTCGTCCGGATTTTTTTAAAAGATTTATACATTCACGAAACACTCCCAAGACCTCCAATTTGCATCTTGTGAAGACAGATTTTTTATATATTTATCTGTCTTCTATAGGTATGTATTTTCGCTTTGCACTTACAGGAAGATATGATGGACGTATTATTTTTGATGCATTTATAAGTTCTTCCAGACGATGAGCCGACCATCCTGCTATACGTGCTACTGCAAAGAGCGGTGTATAAAGAGCAGTAGGAATACCAAGCATTTTATATACAAGTCCGCTGTATAGGTCTACATTTGCACATACGCCCTTATATATTTTTCTCTTGCTTGAAATGAGTTCCTTTGCAATGCGTTCTACATTTGCATAGAGCTGGAATTCATCGTGACAATTTTTTTCTACAGAAAGCTTTTCTGCAAATGTTTTAAGGATCTCAGCTCGTGGGTCTGATATAGAATAAATCGCATGGCCCATACCGTAAATAAGTCCGCTTCTGTCAAATCCGTTTTTATCAAGCAGATTGCCAAGATAAGAGCGAAGAGCGTCCTCATCCTGCCAGTTTGGAACATTTTGTTTTAGGTCATCAAACATTTCCATTACCTTGAGATTAGCGCCTCCGTGCTTTGGACCTTTAAGAGAACCAAGTGCCGCTGAAATTGCGGAATAAGTATCAGTACCTGAAGATGTTACAACATGTACTGTAAATGCTGAATTGTTTCCGCCTCCGTGTTCTGCATGAAGTACGAGTGCTAAGTCAAGCAGTTTTGCTTCCAGTTTTGTGTATTTTCCGTCCGGACGCAGCATTGTAAGGAAATTTTCTGCGATAGTCTTTTTTGGATCAGGTCTGTTGTAGACCATGCTTTCGCCTTGACGAAAGTATTGTGCAGCTTGATAGCTGTATACAGCAAGTGCTGGAAAACGTGCAATAAGTTCCAAACTCTGACGCATTACATTTTCGATTGAAATATCATCAGGATTTTGGTCTATTGCATGAAGTGACAAAACGCACTTTTCCATTGTACTCATAATGTTGTCGCTTGGCATTTTCATAATAATGCCGCTTTTGAATTTTTCTGGAAGGAACTGATATTCAGATATAAGAGTATGAAAGCTTTTTAGCTGTTCCTTGTTTGGAAGGTCGCCTACAAGCAAAAGATATACTATTTCTTCAAATCCAAATCTGTCCTGAGAGATAAAACCTTCTACAAGTTCTTCTATAGGGATGCCTCTGTATAAAAGACGTCCTACGTCTGAAGTGCGAACGCCATCTACCTCTTTGCTTCCGGATACTTGACTTATTGTTGTAAGACCAGCCACTACGCCTTTGCCGTTTAGGTCACGTAGTCCACGCTTTACATCATATTTGCCGTAAAGTTCTGCCGGTATTCTGTATCGCTCTTCTGATTCTTTTGCCAGAGCTGCTGATTGTTCGCAGTTTTCATTATATTTTTTTCTTATGTCTTCAACGATATTCATTATCATCTGTCCTTCTTTATTTTCCATAGTACTCCTTTCGATCAAAAAAATGTTTACATTATTAAAAACAGGCTGTCGTTGATGTTAAAAATCCTCAACAGCCTGATTTATACCATTTAATATAATTCTTTTTAATATGATCTTGAAATTTTTTATTTATCCAAGACCACACTCGTCATATTCGCTCCATCTTTCGTAATTTGCACGTCTTTCCATTACTTTGCATACAAGATATGCAACTGCTGATAATGAAAGAATAGCTGCAAGTAAAAATGAAACGCCAGCTAATCCGTTTGATTTTTTATCCATTACAAAACGCCTCCTTCGGCGGTATTATCAGTTTGTTCGCTGTTCATCTCTGCCATAAGTCTTTGAAGTTCAGCGTCAACTTTCATATCATTTTCAAGATCCTCAAAGCTCTTCATATCGTTGTTTGAACCGGCAATCTCAGCAAAAGCGGCAGCTTCAGCTTCTTGTCTTTCGATTTTTTCTTCCATTCTATTAAACTTATCAAGAGCGGCTGATGCATCAAGTCCGCCAGTAGACTGTGCAAGCTTTTTTTGTGTCTTAGCCATTTGTGAACGTGCAATAAGCATTGATTGTCTGCTTTTAGCTTCATCGAGTTTAGCTTTCATAGCTTCGACCTGATCACGAATAGTTTCTGTTTGATTAGTTATAGTTTCAAGCATCTGTGCTGTAGAGTCAACATCAGCATCTGCTTTCACTTTATATGAAAGGGCCTTTTTAGCCATATCGGTATCACCAGCGGAAAGTGCAGCCTTTGCCTTGGATTCCCAATTTGCAGCAGTACGCACAGCTTGTTCATGTTGACGTTCAGCAATTCTCTGGCTTGCCATTGCTTTGCCAAGAGCTTCTGTTGAAGTACGAATATCTTTTTGCAAGTCAAGGATAATTTGCTTAACCATCTTTTCGGGATCTTCCGCACGATCTATCATGTCGTTTATATTTGCCTTTAGAACATCACCGATTCTTGAAAAAATGCCCATGATCCTACCTCCTTAGAGTTTGGTTATATTATTATTCTATAAAGCTACTCATTTTATTATAGCACAAAACACAAAAATTGTCAATTATTTTAGCTATTTTTCACCTTATTTTCATCATTGGCAGGATTTTCTTTCTCTGCCTTTTCTTCCTCAGTATTTTCTTTCGCCAAATGCTCATCTATAATATTTTTCAAAATTGTTACATTTTTTCCATTTAGGTCATTGTAAAGACGTTGTGTATTTACTTCCTGTTTAACTTTTCTTATCTCTCGTGCCATGCATTCAAAGAGTTCTCTGTTTCTTTCTCTTTCTATTTTTAAGTTGGCTTTTAGTATATCGTTTTCATCTTGAAGGGCATGAATTTCGCTTTGGAAGCGTTTGCATACAGATTGAACAGCTTGCATACGTGATTCAATATTGCGGTTGTATGCATTTTGCCTTTGACCGAATTTATGTACAAGTACCATGGAAGGATTGCTTGAAAGTCCGGATAATTCTTCTGAATATGTTTCAATTATAACACGCTCATCAGATGATGTGTTTTTTCCGTTGCCTTTTTTAATCATTTTTGCCGCTCCTTTTTAATTTAAAGATTAAATTTAAAAATAGAATTTATTTTCATTCTATTTTGCTTATTTCATATTCCAGCATTTCCTTAAGTGTTTGAGAAATTGGTATGTTAGGCTGCCAACCGGTATCATTCTTAAGTTTAGATATATCTGCACGTATTTCCGGTATATCTATAGGTCTTAGTTTATTAGGGTCTGTTTCTATTCTTATATTTTCTCCGCTTTGTGATATGATCTTTTGAAGCAGAGTTTTTATTTCAATGCTTTTTCCGCTGCCTACATTATAAGTTTCGCCGTCCTTGCCGTACTGAGCTAATAGGCTGTAGGCTCTTACTACGTCACGTACATCAGTGAAGTCACGTTTAGCACTCAGATTGCCGGTATAGATCACATTTTCACGTTTGCCAGCCATGATCTCTGCTATCTGTCTGCAAAAATCAGCAGCTACAAACTGTGTGCTTTGTCCTTTGCCTATATGATTGAAAGCTCTGACCATAACTATATGCATACCATAGCTTTTGGCATATAGAGTGCCAAACATATTTTGTGCAGCTTTTGTAACAGCGTATGGATTGCATGGGTTAATTTGAGTTTCTTCTGATACCAGAGAAACACCGTCCGGCAGTCTGCCGTATTCTTCACCTGAACCTACTAGGATTATTTTTGGTGAATATCCAGGTATACTTCTGACAGCTTCCAAGAGATTTAGACAGCCTGTTATATTTACTTTTGCAGTAAGTTTTGGATCATTCCATGAAACTGAAACAGAACTCTGAGCTGCAAGATGATATATTTCATCAGGATGAAGTGTGCTTAAAATAGAGCGTATCTGATCCTGATTTAATATATCAAGGTCATAGACAGAAAAACCTTCAATATTTATTTTTTCATTTGGCAGCTTTGTAAGAAAAGTTTTTCTATGCAGGTCATTTTTAAGATGTCTTGCCAGATAACCGCCTACAAAGCCAGCTGCACCTATTATAAGTATTCTTTCTGCATTTTTGTTTTCCAAAATACTCTGCCACCTTTCTAAAAAAGAGCTTTGAAACAGACAAGAGCCAAAGCTCTTCAGAATTTATTTTAATTTTGATTTGAATTTAAAACATCATATATACGATTTAAAACACTGTCTTCAAGAAATGTTTGTCTTATGCGTTCTTTTGCAGCAGCACCATATTTTTCACGCAGAGATTTGTTTTCAGCAAGTGTATTTATTGCCTTAGCAAGTGCCTCCGGGTCTTTAGGTGAAACGGTAATACCGGTTTCTTCATGAATACTTACGAATGGAACTCCGGTAGGAAGAGCTGTATTTATAACAGGTTTGCCATATACCATTGCTTCAAGCTGTACTATTCCAAAAGCCTCACTGTTGGCAACGGAAGGCAGAACAAATATATCACAATCTCTGAAAGCGGACTTTAGATCTTCATCGGAAAGCACACCGAGAAAATGTATTTTTTGAGTCATATTTTTTGATGTTTCACGCAGTTCCTCTTCCAGTGTGCCTCTGCCTACTATGAAAAGCTCACAGCCAACTACTTTTTCAAAGCTTTTAAGAAGAATATCAACACCCTTGTAATACACAAGACGACCGGTGAATAAAACCTTTACAGCATTTTTGTTACACAGCTTTTCTGTAAGTATTGGCTTAAAAGGTGAGTTTATGTATTGCTTTGCATTTATGCCATATGGAATTACTATACATTTCTCACGAAATTCAGGTAAAAACAATGAGCTGTCAATATGTCCCTGAGTAGCAGTAATAATAGCATCTGCACGTTTGAGAAATTTTTTTAGTATAGGCTTATAAAATGTAAGCAGCTTTTTTTGCTTAACAACATCGCTGTGCCATGCAAGAACAACCCGTCCCTTAAATCCCGACAAAATACAAGCAAGGTCACCCAGAGGAAACGGCATATGAAAGAGAATTACATCTGCACTTTTAGACATTTTTCTAAAAAGCCTAAAAAATGAAAATGAGATCGGACATGAAAAATATGTACCAATGCTTCCGGCTCTTGTAACTTTTACGCCTTCTATTACTTCATTTGAGGTCTTGGCACGTCCTTCTTGACATACAAGCACCTGCATTTCAATATCAGGTCGCTTTGAAAGTTCTCTTGCATATGTTCTTACCAGGCTTTCTATTCCGCCTATATGAGGATAATATGCCTTATTTACCTGTAAAATACGCAGTTTTTTATTTTCAGCCACCTAGAGCCTCCTTATATACATCATAAAGAATGGCAGCCGCATTTTCCCAAGAGAACATTCTTGCACGTTTAAGAGATGCAGCGGACAGGTCACGTCTAAGATTTGATTCACGATAAAGTTTTTCCAGACAATCACATATCTGTTCAATATTATATGGATCGCATATTAGAGCAGAGTCGCCAACGACCTCCGGCAAAGATGCTGTGTGTGTAGTAAGTACAGGAACACCGCACGCCATAGCTTCCAGCGGCGGCATACCGAATCCTTCGTATATAGATGGGAAAACAAACGCCAAAGCTCCTGACATCAAAGTACATATATGTTCTTCCGGCACATATGAAACAATTTTTATATCAGATTCAAGGTCAAGTTCTTTTATTGCTTTCATCAGGTCTTCATTGAGCCAGCCTTTGCCGCCTGCAAGTACAAGGCACGGATATTCAGCCTTGCCTTTGCGAAATTCATTATATGCTACAGCAAGTCGGCGAAGATTTTTTCGTGGTTCAAGTGTGCCGAGATACAGAAAATATTCTCTGTCTATGCCAAGAGATTTGGTTGTTTCTTCTATTCTTACGGGATTGTCTACAGGATGAAATCTTGTTCTGTCAACACCGCATGGTACAACTCTAAGCTTTTCTTCACACTGTGGAAAATATTTTAATATCTCTGATCTTGAAAACTGTGAATCAGTAACTATAAGATCCGCTCTTTTCATAGAACGTTTAAGTCCTGTTTCGAGCATATATCTTGTGCGTCCTCTGACTGTTTCCGGAAATGCCTTATAAACCATATCATGAACTGTGACAATTGTTTTGCCGCTGACTTTAGGCGGTACTATATAATTAAAGAAATGTGTTATATCGGCATCATTTCCAAAAAATTTATTATAAGGGATCGGCAGGAAGTTTGACAAAAGCCTGTAGAGATAGCCTGAGCATTTGCCCTGACGAATTTCTGCACGAGCTTCTTCATAGCGAGTAAGTCGTTTTCGTTTTTCACCGCCGTCACCTGTAGCGAAGAACTGCATAATATATTGTTCTTCCGGATGAAGTGCCATGAGAGCTTGTATTTGCCCTGCCTGACAGTAACCTATGCCGGTCATTCTCTCACTTATAAGAGGCAGTGCATCAAATGCGATTTTCATATTTTTCTCCAAGAAACTTTAGCTTACTTTTCAGATGCAACAAGTGCCACATCGTTTTTGACCATTCTTTCAACAAGCTGTGAGAATGAAATTTCTCTCTTCCAGCCGAGTGATTTTTCAGCCTTTTCAGGATTGCCGAGCAGTACTTCGACTTCCGCAGGACGGAAGAACTGTGGGTTTATCTTTACTATTGTCTTGCCGTTTGCTTTGTTTATGCCAATTTCATCAATTCCGCTGCCTTGCCACTGAATATCGATACCTACATGAGAGAATGCTGTTTCAACAAATTCTCTTACTGTTCTTGTTTCGCCTGTTGCAATTACATAATCATCAGGCTTTTCTTGCTGAAGCATCAGCCACATTGCACGGACATAGTCTTTGGAATGACCCCAGTCACGCTTTGAATCCATATTGCCGAGTTCTAAATGATCCTGCTTTCCGGCAGCGATTCTTGCTGCCGCATCGGTTATTTTTCTTGTAACGAATTCAAGACCACGGCGTTCTGATTCATGATTAAAGAGAATACCGGAGCAGGCAAAAAGTCCATAGCTTTCACGGTAATTTTTGGTTATCCAGTGACCATAAAGCTTAGCAACGCCGTATGGGCTTCTTGGATAGAATGGAGTTTTTTCTGTCTGAGGCATTTCCTGAACAAGACCGAACATTTCAGATGTAGATGCCTGATAGAAATGAGCCTCCGGTTTTACAATGCGTATAGCTTCAAGCATTTTTGTAACTCCGAGAGCGTCTATTTCAGCTGTAGCCATAGGCTGTTCCCAGCTTGTAGCTACAAATGACTGTGCCGCAAGATTATAAACTTCGTCAGCCTGTGAGATCTGCATAGCTGAAATGAGTGATATTTCGTCTGTCATATCAGCGTAAATAAAATGGATCTTATCTTTTAAATGTTCAACGTTTCCATAATCCAAAACACTTTTGCGTCGCATAATGC
Organism: uncultured Ruminococcus sp.; assembly: GCA_937907215.1. Lineage (GTDB taxonomy): Bacteria > Bacillota > Clostridia > Oscillospirales > Ruminococcaceae > Ruminococcus_C. The sequence continues at coordinate 25,990 of CALESG010000010.1, read as the reverse complement.
CATAAACTTCGTATCCTTTTTCAAGGAGAAGTTCAGCAAGGTAAGAACCGTCCTGTCCTGTAATTCCTGTAATAAGTGCGTGTTTAGCCATTGTTATAACTTCCTTTCATTTATGAGAAAATCAATCTTATCTATATCAATAAAAAAATTTTGATTCAGCGATTTTTTAAATTTGTTTTGACGCTATATCAAAGCAATGCCGCACGGTTGCATATTTTCAGATTTTCTATAACCTTTTTAACATCTTGCGTGCTGTTCTTTTCGCATATCAAAATAGCGTCATCTGTATCTACAACAATTATATTTTCAACACCGACTGCCGCCACAAGACGTTTTCCGCCGCATATAGTGCAGTGCTTGGTGCCTATTGTTATAACATCTCCTTCTACATAGTTGCCCAGTTCATTTGTAGAGTTTATTCTTTCAACTGCGAGCCAGTTTCCAACATCGTCCCAGCCAAAGCTGCCCGGAATGGTGTAAATTTCTTCAGCCTTTTCCATGATACCGAAATCGACCGATTCGCTTGGGAGTTTTTCGTAATTTTCATTTAGAGTACTCTCAAATTCATAAGAGCCGAATTTATCAGCAATTTCCAAAGCACCGCTGTAAACCTTTGGCATGAATTTTTCCATATTCATAAGAATAGTACTTGTTTTCCAAACAAACATTCCACTGTTCCATAGATATTTTCTTGATGAAAGATAACTTTTGGCAGTATCTATATCAGGTTTTTCTACAAATCTGTTTACCTGATACACACCTCTCATACCAAGAGTAGTATCACGTTCAAACTGGATATAGCCGTATCCGGTTTCAGGATACGTTGGAGTGATTCCAATAGTAACAAGTCTTTGTCCTGATTCTGCAACTGAAATTGCCTGACGAAGGGTATCGGTATACATTTCTTCATAGCGTATAAGATGGTCGGAAGGCAGCACAAGCATTACTGTTTCTTCACCATATTTTTTTTCAATGACTGCTGCCGCCAGTGCGATACATGGAGCAGTATTTCTTCCGCAAGGTTCTAAAATGATATTTTCCTTTGGAATCTGTGGCAGCTGTTCTTGTGTGAGTTCTTCATACATTTTATTAGTCACAATAAAAATATCTTCAGGTTTTGTGATGCTTTTAAGTCTTGCCACTGTTTTCTGAATCATAGTTTCCTTGTCTGCTGTAAGAGAAAGGAACTGCTTAGGAAGATGCGTTCTGCTCTTAGGCCAGAATCTTTCACCTTTTCCGCCTGCCATGATAACTGCTGTAATTCTCATATTAACCTCACTTGTCTGTATCATTATGTTTGAGTTTATTATCTGCTTCCTGCTGTTCGTGACGTTTAGTTTCTTCGTTGCTTTCACCAGGGAATATCATGGTTTTTATTGTCATCATAATTATTCTCAGGTCAAGCAGTAGTGAATACTGTTCTATATACATCATATCCATTTTTAGTTTATCATATGGAGATGTATCATAAAGTCCGGTTACTTGAGCATAACCAGTAAGACCTGCCTTTACACGAAGCCTAAAATCGAATTCAGGTATATACTTTTCATATTTATGTGCAAGTTCCGGTCGTTCCGGTCGTGGTCCTACAACAGACATATCGCCTTTTAGAATATTAAGGATCTGCGGGATCTCATCCAGTCGGAATTTGCGAAGAATCCTGCCAACTTTTGTTATTCTGCTGTCATTATCTGTTGCAAGCTGTGCACCGTGCTGTTCAGCGTTTGGTATCATGCTTCTGAATTTGTAAACATAGAATATTCTGTCATCAAGAGTAAGTCGTTTTTGTTTATAAAGTACACTGCCGCCGTCTTCAAGCTTTATGAGCAGGGCGATAATAATACTTATCGGCAGGAATATTATGCCCACGATAATTGAAAATAAAAGATCAAACAATCTTTTTACAAAACGCTGTTCAAGAGTAAGACCGCTGTTTCTGCAAAGCAGCAGAGGTGTATCAAAAAGTCTTATATCTTCAGCACCTCTTATTATAATATCTGAAATTTTGGGTGCAACATACACACGGATCTTCTTTTCAAAGCAATATTTCAATATATCGTTTCTTAGCTGTCCGGGCATATCGCACAAAATAACGCCTTCATATTTATCGATTGCGGTCTGCATATCTTTTAATGAATGGTCAGCACTGACAGATTCACATATCATATATTTATCAACTCTGCGGCTCATTTTTTTAACAAGTTCAGCCGCAGCTCTTTCACCATATATTATAACAAGTTTTCTTGGCGGAAAAAACGAGAAGTAAAGCTTATTTGTAACAATTATCCAAATGGGCAGAATGGCAATATCTATCAATGTGAGCAAAAGCATTGGCACAAGCTGTGAAAAATGTCTTTCAATAAGGCTTATCTGAAAATAAGCCACTGTATTTACGCAGAACATTGAAAGCGACTGTGAATAAAATGTATCTGTCCTTCTAAGATAACCTGTTTTAAGTCCGCCAAAAACATTGCTGAAAAGCAGCATTAACACGACATATATGGCTATTATTACCCAGTTGCCTCTTCTGTAGAATGGCAGCATAATTTCATCGCTGTAACAGCTGTACCAAACTATGCTGAATGCTCCGGCAAAAAGCATTATCATGGCAGCGGCAGTTATAATTGAAAAGAGCCTTTTAAATGAGTCATTATTTTTTTCTATATGTTTTGGCATAATAATATCTACCAGCCTTGTTATCAATTTATATATAAAATATTATATCAAAGTAGCAGCGAGGTGTCAAGCTTTTCGCAGACAAAAGATTTATTTTGCTGGTTCAAAGTGAATCAAGTTAAAATATTTATTCCGATACAACAGCCACTTCTTTTATGCCGTAAAATCTCATTGTATCTACTGCTTTTTTGTCTATCAGTTCACCGCTTATTACAATTGGTATTGCTGGCGGACAAGGAACTTTTACATCTGCACATATTCTGCTGATGGAATTTTCAATTTTTATAATTTCACTTGAGCATAGAGCCGCACTGCGTATATCCATTACCGCATCGGGTTTTGGAAATGATGGCGGATTTATTTTTGTCCGCTTTACTTTTTTGATTGGCATACATTTTTCCAGAATCTTTTCCAAACTCAAAATATCTGCCGCTTTTTGAGAAGCGGACAGCAATAAGATAACAGCATCATTTCCAGAATACTCCGGATAACAGCCTAAGCTTTCAAGTTTTTCTGCAAGTTCATTTCCGCAAATTTCCATTTTTGCCGTATCAATAACGATATGTAAAATCTCCTGTCCGCTGCCGAATATATAATTATATTTTTCAAACAGTCGCTTTTTCATATTTATAGTTGCTTTATAAATTTCTGCAATATTTTCCCGTGCGTTTTCTGCAAGGAATCTATTGCATAGGTCAAGTGACATAAGCATAAGATATGACGGACTTGTTGAGCCAAACATATTCATAGCACTTTTTAGTCTGCCTTTATATTTTTCATTTGATGTATGCAGATATGCACAGCCGGTAATGCATGGAAGCATTTTATGAGCAGAATCACAGCACAAATCAGCACCTAGTGTCATTGGGTGAAGATTATCCGGTGTAAATGCAAGGTTTGCACCGTGTGCATTGTCAACAAGAAGAGGTGCGTTGTACTTATGGCTTATCTCAGACAGAGATTTAATATCAGCTATATTTCCCATATAATCCGGAGAGGTGATATACACACAGCAAGACTTGCCGTCTGCATCTGCCAAAGCTTTTTCAAAGTCAGCAATGTCATATTTCCCTGAAAGAATACCGTTTTCTTCTTTAGGGTAAACCCATGTGATATTAAGATCAAGAAGTATGCAGGCATTTAGAAAAGCTTTATGTACAGTTCGTCCTGCAATTACACGTCTGTTTTCTTGTTTCATCAGACAAAGCATTGCCTGTATGCAGAGCGTAGAGCCGCCGCATGAATATACTGTTTCAGCAGAGTTATAGAGCCTTGCTGCATTTTCTTCGCTTTTTTTAATAATTCCATCGGCTTCAAACAAACTGTCTGCTCCATGAATTTCTGTAATATCAAGCGAATATAGAGCGTTAAGATTATTATTATCCAGAATATTTTCAGGTGCATATCCTTTATGACCGGGCATATGCATTCTTAGCGGATCTTTCTTTGAGTATTCTTTTAAAAAGTCGTATATAGGTGTTTCCATAATTATTTACCTCTTAAAAATTCCATATAAAATTTGATTCTTTTTAAAGCGGTTGTTTTTGCATGAGAAACAGCGGATTCTGAAATGTTAAGCTTTTTTGCAATATCACGCTGTTTCATTCCTTTATAATAGTATAGCACAATTACTTGCTTTTGTCTTCGTGTAAGTCTGGACGAAATTAAAACTTTTAATAATTCAGCAGCTTTTCCCTGCCAGTTTTTTTCTTCGTCATGGTCTTCGAAGGGCGTAATTTTAAGTGAATCATAAATCGTACATCTTTTCATCTGCAATGCTCCTGAAGATTTTCTATAGTATGCAGAATTTCAAGGCGTTCTTCTCTCAGTGTACGTCTTCGATGCGAAAGCTCACTGTATTTCTCCGGCGGCACAAAAACCTTAAGCTGTTTGTTTATGGATTCGATTCTTTCCGTTAAGAGATTACAGCTTATCCTATAGTCTTCTATTAGTTCCTGCATTGTCATAGGTTTCATAAAAATTCTGCTCCTTTCCATTTGTCAGTTCATCGTGTTTCTTCAAAATGAGTAGATGCAGCGGTTTAATATTCATATTTATAATTTGAGAACTTGTGTTCATAACGCACGCTGTTTCAGTGAAATATGCATATTGCAATATGAGAACCTGTCTTCACAAGATGCAGTACACGTCTTTTCAGCAAATTTTGCCGCTTACTGCGTCAAAAATCCTTGCTATACGTCAGTATGCCTGCGAATTTTTTTCTTATAATCAGCAAAATTATGCTCGAAAATCCGCACACTGATCTTATGAAGACAGGTTCTAAAAACGCTGCAAAAAAATATTTGTTTACCTATTATTAGTATAACTCATTTTGAGTAATATGTCAATAGTATTTTTTTCGTTTTGAGTAATTAGCAGAGCAGAGATTTTTACTTCCGGATTTATAAATGCATAAAAAAAATCCGTACTGTATTTGCATTTGATGCAGTAATACAGTACGGAAAGTTTATTATATTTTATTTTGGCTAGAAATATTTGCTGTCAAAATTTAGCCGTTTGCATTTTCGGACTTATCTGAATTGTCTGAGTTATCAGGAGCATTTGAAATGTTCTTCTCATCAGAATTTGTCTTTACAGTGCTGTTAGCATTCTTTTTTGGCATTGCTTTTTGCTTTTCAGCCATCTCAAGTTCCTTTATCTCACTCTTAAGAGGGATAAGAACTACCGGACCATTCCATTCAGCGGCAGCTTTATGTCTTGCCTTTATGGAAGCGATAAGCACTTTATTTTTACGGCGATCTTGTCTGTGGAAGATTACCATCAGTGCTATAGCAATTATCACAAGTATAACACCAGTATACCAGCCCGGTGATACATACTTAAATTCAACTGTATGAGTACCTGCTGAAAGCTCTACACCCACAAATGCCTTGATAATTTCTGTAGGTTTTACAGTTTTGCCGTCAACCTTTACTCGCCATGTTCCTTCCCAAGGAAGCTTAAGGAATGACTGTTCAAGTGAAGAACCTGTTTCTTCCCATGGAATAGATGTCATAAGGATCTGACCTTCGGATGCTGTTACAGTACCCTTGATATAGTTTTCGTCATATTCTTCAATATTCATCTGATTTGCCTTGAGAGTATCAATATCACGCTGGAAAAGATCTTCATCAAAGCTATAGAAGAAGAAGTCACGTACAATAGTGTATTCATTAGCAACTGTTACACGCAGGCTGATTTTCTTACCCGGTTCAAAGCTGCCAAGACGCATCATTGTGTAGTTATCGCCTTCGAAGTATGAGCTGAAGAATCCATAACGATCGTGGTCGCTGTAATCATAATCCTGAAGTTCATCGCTCCATTCACCAAGCCAGAGGTTTACAGACTTCTGGTTTTCTGTCTTGAAGTAAATATAAATAGGCTTGTCATCCGGAACAGTGAAATTGAAGTTGATAGTCGGGTCGCCTTCGCCGGCTGTATAAAGCTTAAGTCGGCTTTCAACATTGTAGTCGGAAACAGTAATGTTGTTTATAATAGGTTCTCCTACATCGATAGGTGTGTAGTACTGTGCATGGTTTACTATAGCATTTGAAGCATCAAATTCAGTTTGACCGGCAAGTGTACTCATGAATATATTCTGGCTGTTGAAAGGATTGTCATTGCCAAGATGATCTATCTTGGTGATCCTGTTATCTGCCATATATCCGATTGAGAGTGCATTAGGGTTTTCATAGATCTTTACAGTTTGATTTACATTATTGTGATTTACATAGCTGTAACCATCATTGATCGGAACATAGTTTGGATTAAGATAATTAGTTCCGGTGTTGTCCTGACCGGTTTCAGATTCCTGATGAAGAACATACTTGATGCCCAGCAGTGAGTCTGCAATATCAGAGTTGCCGTTGTAGCGTGTATAATAGCTGTGTGTGCAGTAACCCATTGTTTCGATAAAGTTGATTATCTTTGTATTCATAACAGAGCTTGAGTGAGAAATACCTCTAAGACCGAGAGCGTCATTATCATTTACGCATCTCCAGTATGTCTTTTCTGCACGATAAAGACCATTGTCATACTTTTCCAGTTCATCTACAATAGAACGTCCGTTATGAACGAAGTTATTGTAGTAATCTCCGCCGGAATATGCAACTTCCTTGTGGATCTTATTCATTGAGTCAACTGCGTTGTAAGTGGCTTCTCCTGATACAAATAAAAGCATGGAGAGTGTAATGGCTGTATTCATAGCACGTGTTCTGCCAGCCTTGCCGTTGTTGAGAATATAAATAAGCACAAGATGAACGAGCATAAATACTATAGCGACCCATATACTTTTCTTAAGGTCTATATGCTCATAATTGATACGTACAAGGAAAAGCATTCCTATAAGCATTACAACGAACTCAGTAGTAAGCTTGCCTATGGATACACCCTTTAAGTTCTTGAATGCAACAGCTGCCATATTCAGCAGTACAAATGAAACAAGGAAAGAATAACGATAAGGCAGCCAGTTTGGAACTTGTCCGCCATGCCACATCATATCGACCGGCTTGATATACATACTAAGCACCATACATATGAGCAGGAAAGTATATCCCAGTTTCTTCTTTAGATCAATGTTCTTGTTTATATAGAACAGCGGCAGCAGGAACAATGTCAGCGTTCCACAATATATCTCCGGGCTGCCCTGTACGTTTACAGAGTCGTATTGTGCCGGCAGAAGCTGTGGGAAGAGGTCAACCAGTTCAAACTGTGTCTGGAAGCTGTAGTCAGGGTCTGTAAATTCGAATTTACCTTGCTGAAGTGCGAAATACACCGGCAGTATCATTGCCGCTGCCAGCAATCCGCCTACTACAGAAGAGTAAGCAAAACGTCCTACAGCACTTAATTTGCCCATGCCGTCCAGTTTCTTTGATTCTGAACCAAAGAATGTGTAGAAAATGAAGTAGATGATGCAGAAGAATGCGATCATATAGCCAATATAGAAGTTAGCTACAAACATAAGTCCAAGCGGAATTATATAGTTAAGTCGTCTGCCGTCATCAATAAGATATTCCATACCTGCCATTATGAGCGGAAGGAATACAAGACCATCTATCCACATTGGGTCAATAAGCTGAATAACAGCATAAGCCATCATTGAATAGAGAGTTGAGAAAATCAGGGATGGAACTTCCCCCATGCCTCTGCGTCTGCGAAGGAAGTAGCAGAAAGTTATTGCTGCTGCACCAAGCTTTGAAAGCTGCATGATGAGAAGGCTTGTTATAAGCATACTTTCTGGAAGAAGTATAACTATAAGAGTGAATGGACTGGCAAGATAGTAGCCTATAATGCCCATAAAGTTGCCCGACAGATTTCTTGACCAGTCGTAGAATATGCTTCCGTCACCCCAGAAAGCGTCACGGATAGCTTCAAAGTAATAAACGTATTGTCCGTTCAAGTCAAGACAGAGAACGGAATGGTCACCAAAAGGTGCAATACCGAAGATAGCATATGCAATATAAGTCAGAACTACCGGAATTAAAAAAGCGACAAAATAGAATCGCTTATCATAGATCCAGTGTCTGATTCCGCCTGCAATGCCGGCTTTGGAGAATCTCACCTTTGGCAACGCCGGAGCAGAGCCGGCTTTTGATGATGTTGTTGCCATTTTTACCTCCTAAAAATTTATTCCTTTTTTAGACAGAATTATCCTTAAAACAGTGATTCTGTCTCAGGAAATACTTAAGTAACATTATATCATACTGCAATAAAACTTGCAAGTATTTTCACAAAAATTACATAAATCATTTTTTATGTTTTTGTACTTGACATACTGATCATCCGGAATTATACTAATCATATATAAAACGTAAATATAAAATTTTATAAACTTTATGCATTTTCCGGAGGTGTATCTAATGAATGAAAATTTCCTTTGTGTTTTTATGAAATCCCAGCTTGATTTTGATATTCCGAAAAGCCTTGAATTCAAAATAGCTTTTATAATAGCAACAATATTGTACATAGTGGCAATGGCAGTTCTTTTTATGCTTTACAGAAAAGCACTTAAAAAACTTCCAGAAGAACTGAGAAATCATAAAAAAGTCAAAAAGCAAAAAAAAGACAAATTATCTTCTGATAAAAACAAATCTATCAGGAGCAAATAGTATAAGCACCATCAACTTTTATAAGAAACAGAGCCTGGTTTTCAAAAAGCTTTACTTCTCCGTCTGTATCGGTTCTGATGTTATAATTGATATATTTGCCGTCCGATATGTGCTGTGCTGCATAAGCTTCATCGCCACTTAGTTCATTTAACATATTGTAAAGATTTGCAAGGTCAGTACTTTCTTCGTCATCCGTTGTGTAGAAACTATTTATTTCTACACTTTCAATAGTATACGGCGTATTTTCTTTAGCGGTAAATTTCTCACTCATATCTACCACAAGACCGTCCAGCCCTAAAATATCTTGATACATAGATTCTGTTACGAAATCCGTATAAAGATCAAGAGTGGTATCATCAAGCAGCTCAGGATCTTTGGTTTGCAGTGCATAGAAGTAGTCAGACAATACTTTTGCCTCATCTGTAGAAATAAATCTTCTATCATAAGTTATTGGGACATTGCCGCTTTCAGTGTCTGTAAGCATAGTTGCACCATACGGAAGATCTGCTTCGGAATAATCCTTTTCCTGTTGTTTATCTGAGCAGCCGGTTGCGAGTGTGACTGCAAGCATGATGCCTGCAAGACACAGATATAGTTTTTTCATAAAAAACTTCCTTTCATAAAAATTTGCTCTTTTATCATCAAGCTATTTAAGAGTATCATATTTTAATAAGAATGTCAAGGAAAATAGTGAAAAACAAACAGTTATTTAAGGCAATGATGTATTTAAACATTTGTAAATAAAAATATTAAGAACACTTGCAAAGGTTAAATGTATATGATATAATAAGGTATATTCTATTGTTGGAGTGTAACAAATAAATATAAATTTAATTTCACGGAGGATACTATTATGGGACTTATTAAAGCAGCAGTAGGTGCAGTTGGCGGACAGCTTGCAGATTCATGGCTCGACTATATTCAGGCAGCAGAAATGGGACCTACTACCATTATGTGCAGAGGTGTTCAGGTACATAATAAACGCAGCAGTAATAAAAGAGGCAATGATAATGTAATTTCAAACGGCTCTAAGATTGTCGTTGGTCCTAACCAGATGATGTTTTTGGTCGAAGACGGAAGGATCGTTGACTATACAGCAGAAGCAGGCTGTTACGAAGTGTTTATGTCTTCCGCACCATCAATGTTTAATGGTCAGTTTGGCGATTCATTGAAAGATACATTCCAGAGATTTAAGTTTGGCGGTCAGCCGACAAGTGCTCAGCAGGTTTATTTTGTAAATCTTTCTGAAATACGTGGAATTAAGTTCGGCACAAGAAATGCCGTTCAATATTTTGATAATTTCTACAATGCAGAGCTTTTCCTGCGTTGCCACGGTACATATTCTGTAAAGATTTCAGATCCTATGAAATTCTATATGGAATGCACTGTACGCAATAAAGAGTGTGTAAACTTTGAGGATATAAGCGAGCAGTTTAATTCTGAATTCTTGAATGCACTTTCAAGCGCTGTAAATCAGATGTCAGTTGATGGTGTACGTATTTCAACACTGCCGTCACAGGGTATGAAGCTTGCTAAATATATGGGCGATGTTCTTGACGATGATTGGAAGAATATTCGTGGTATTGAGATAGCTTCTGTTGGTATTTCAAGCATCAGTTATGACGAAGAGAGCAAGAAGCTTATTAACATGCGTAATCAGGGTGCTATGCTTTCAGACCCTACCATTCGAGAAGGATATGTTCAGGGTTCTGTTGCAAGAGGCATGGAAGCAGCAGGCAGCAACTCTGCCGGTTCTGGTCAAGCATTTATGGCTATGGGCATGGGTATGCAGAATGCAGGCGGATTTATGGGTGCAGCCTCTAATAATAATATGGCTCAGATGCAAATGCAGCAGCAGGCAGCTCAAAAGGCAGCAGGAGAGTGGAAGTGTTCATGCGGTCAGGCAAATACCGGTAATTTCTGCACAAATTGCGGCGGCAAAAAACCGGCTGCAAACGGCGAGTGGACTTGTTCATGCGGAACTGTGAATTCAGGTAATTTCTGCACAAATTGCGGCGGTAAAAAACCTGCTGCAAACGGTGAATGGACTTGTTCATGCGGAACTGTGAATACAGGCAATTTCTGTACAAACTGCGGCAATAAGCGAGGATAAAATCAAGGCAATATTGCCTTAAGTCTATACTAAAAACAGAAAGGACTGATGTTTTTGAACGCAGTACAGTATAAATGTCCATATTGCGGCGGTGAATTGGTTTTCAAACCGGAACAGCAAAAATTCGGCTGTGATTATTGTGGAAGTTTCTTTGAAGAAGCGGAAATCGCTAAAATGTATGAAGAAGTCAATAAGATGGCTGAAGAAAGTGCGGATCCGGATGTTCAGACTATTGAAGATGAGAATGATTTTGCGGATATAGATGATGATAATGAATTCGCCGAACATACAAAGCTCTACACTTGCGATTCATGCGGTGCTCAGATAATTGCTGATGATACTACAGCAGCCTCTTTTTGCTATTATTGTCACAACCCTGTAGTTCTTGCAGGAAGACTTTCGGGAAAGTATAAGCCGAAATCTGTAATTCCTTTTGCAATTACAAGAGAAAAAGCCGAAATTGGTTTTAAGGCATGGTGCAAGAAGAAATGGTTTTTGCCAAGAGATTTTAAATCAAAACAGCAGCTTGAAAAAATGAGCGGTGTATATGTTCCGTTTTGGCTTACAAGCTGTACTGCTAATGTGGATTTTTCGTGTATAGGTGAAAAAAAGCGTCACTGGACATCCGGTAACTATGATATTACTGAAGTAAGTGAATTTGCTGTTAAAAGAAAAGGCGAGATTCCGTTTGAAAGAGTACCTACAGATGGTGCAAGTAAGATCGAAGATGCACTTATGGATGCTATAGAGCCTTATAATTACAAGGAAATGCGTGGATTTTCGATGCAGTATTTAAGCGGTTTCATGGCTGAAAAGTATGATTTGGATTGGGAACAGGTAGTAAGCCGTGCTAAAGAACGAATAAATGACGGCTGTAAGCAAAAGGTGCATGAAACACTTAATGGATACAGCACTACAAAAGCTGAAAACATGAATGTATATTACAAAAAAGTAGACCGTGAATATGCTCTTATGCCGGTATGGTTTATGACATATCAGTACAAGGGAAAGACATATAGTTTTGCAATGAATGCACAAACAGGCAAGCTTGCCGGCACACCTCCGCTTAGCATTAGAAGGCTTTTGGGATTTTGTGCAGGACTGTTTGCAGTAATTGCTGTAATCGTTACAATTATAGGAGGTATGCTGTCATGATGAAAATATTGAGATCTGCAGCGAAGCTTCTTATAAGTTCGCTTGTCCTTTGCAGCAGCATGTCGCTTTTTGGCTGCTCTGTCGGAGAGAAAGCGCTTGTTCCGGATATTCCTGTAGATCCGCAGGAAAGTATTGTTCTTGATACTTCCGGTATGCTAAGTGATGACGAGATAACTTCTCTTACAGATGATGTTCAGGATACGGCTGAATATATCGACATGAATGTACTTGTTTTCGTAAGCGGAAATGCTATTGGTGGAAGTGACCGTAATACGCAGATGTTTTGTGAAGAGGTATGCCTTGATAATTATGACAAAGATGCCGATAGTGTTGTGCTTTATCTCGATTTGGCAGGACATGGTGATACTAGTTATGCACCATATGACTTCATATACACAAGAAATCGTGCAAGATTTTATTATTCTAGTGAATATGATGATGCCGAGGATCGTATTTCGGCAATTTTCAGTACTATGAATCCGTATCTTCCACGAGGTGACGAAGACCCGTATACTGCGGTAGGGAAATTCCTTGATGGTCTTGAACACTATTACGATAAGGGCGCTTCAGATTTAAAATATTTTTATGTTGCAGATACGGATAAATATATAACTATGAATTCTAAAGGAGAGCTTAAACAAAGTAACAGCCGACCTAAGAATTGGGGAATGGGACTTTTAATAGGTCTTGTTGTTTCATTTATTGTTTCTATTATAACATTTTTCTGTATAAAGAGCCATTATAAATTTAAAACAGCACCTTCCAGTTTGCATTATATACGTTCTGAGAATATGAATTTTAATCAGAGATCTGATGTGTTTATAAGAAAGTATCAGATACGTACAAAAAGGGAAACGAGCAGCAGCAGCAGCAGCGGCGGCGGCGGCGGCGGTGGCGGAAGCACGAGCAGTGGCGGCGGCGGCGGCGGAAATCACCGATAAACTTATAAAAATAAATTTTAAAGCTTGTTTACAAAATGATTTTATGTAAAGGCACCACCGCACAGTCTTTATGCGGTGGTGCCTAAACAAGCTTTGATTTTATAATGCCATTATTTCCCTTGGCAGATTCGCATATTATGACAAGCATTGCACATACTATTTCCACAAACCGAAATTTTACGGAGGTAGTAAAAAATGAAAGCTACGGGTATCGTAAGACGAATCGACGATCTAGGTCGTGTTGTTATCCCAAAGGAAATTCGCAGAACAATGCGTATCCGTGAGGGCGATCCTCTTGAAATTTATACCAACACTGATGGTGAGGTAATTTTCAAAAAATATTCTCCCATAGGCGAAATAAGTGAAAATGCAGCACAGGTTGCAGATATTATGCACAAGCTGTCCGGCTGTCCGGTTGCTGTATTTGACAGAGATCATGTTATTTCCATTTCCGGAGCAGCAAAGAAGGAATGGAATGCAAGACGTGTATCACCGGAGCTTGAAGAGCTTATGGAGAATCGCAGACAGTATTATTGTGATAATGAACACTGTTCATTTATTCCGGCTGAAGGCGTTGACAAAGGAGCGGTAGCTTGTCTGCCGATCATTTCCTCAGGCGATGTGACCGGTGCGGTGGCATTTCTTGATAACGGAAGTGATAATATTCTTAGCGAAAGTCAAAAAACGCTTATACAGGCGGCATCACAATTCTTGGGCAAACAAATTGAACTTTAGGATAATATAATCAAATAAAATTCCGCTGGATTTAGAACTGGAAAATCGTCTTTTTAAGATGATCTCAGATCTGGCAGCGGAATTTTTTGTATTTTGATTTGTGCTATGATTAGTATTACATAATGTGAGTAAATAACCTAAAATATTTTATTCAATCGTCTTGACAAAAAGGAAAAGTTTGCATATAATTATAGTAGTGTGTGAATGATAAAAATCATTCAGTATACATTATAATTATAAAATGTGTAATTATAAAAAAGATGTAGCAGTCAGAGTAGCATTGTAAAAGCGGTTCAGAGAGTATCGGTTTGGTGTGACGATATGCGTTTTCGATGTGAAGTGCGGCTGTCAGTCGGTATATGGAAGGCAGATTGTGCTGTTGTGTATATATACCCGCAAAGCCAGCGTTAAAGGCTTTTTGAGTGATAAATCAGAGTGGAACCGTGGCTTGTTTTGCCGCCTCTGGATAAATGCTTTTTTGCATTTCCAGAGGCTTTTTTTATTTATTGCCATTTTCTTACTGTAAAGGCAACACCGCACAAATCTCGCCTTACGGCTCTGTACGTCATCTGTTTGCATATTTCTTGTCATATTTCACAAGAAGCCTCGTGAATACACAAAGTATTCACTGCATTTTTTGTTTCATCTGACAATAAATCTGACTGCACATCTGACGCACAGTCTTTGTGCGGTGTTACCTAAATGAAAGGTGGTGCTTTTTTGTTCCGTAAGCTTAGGGAAGATATTGCTGTCGTTAAGGAAAAAGACCCTGCTGCAAGAAGCAGCATTGAAATAATCCTCACTTATTCAGGACTTAAAGCTGTAAGAAGTTATCGTAAGGCACATTGGCTTTATAAGCATAAGATGTTTACACTTGCACGTATTATCTCACAGCGGTCACGTCATAAAACCGGAATCGAAATACATCCCGGTGCTGAGATAGGAAAGGGACTTTTCATAGATCATGGAATGGGTGTAGTTATTGGAGAAACAACTATAATAGGTGACAACTGTCTTTTGTATCAAGGTGTAACGCTGGGCGGTACTGGTAAGGATAAGGGCAAACGTCACCCTACACTTGGCAATAATGTTATGGTAGGTGCAGGTGCAAAGGTATTGGGTCCTATTGAGATCGGTGACAATGTAAAAGTCGCAGCAAACGCTGTTGTGCTTAAAGACATTCCAAAAAATTGTACAGCTGTTGGGGTTCCGGCACGTGTGGCAGTTAGAAATGGTGTAAAGGTTGAACAAGATCTTGACCAGATTCATTATCCGGATCTTACTATGCAGGATATTGATGAGCTTCGCTGCGGTATGCGTCAGCTTAAAACAGAAGTCGATTTCCTTGAACATCAATATGAGATGGGAAACGATGATAATAATAATGACAAAAAGTAAGGGAGAGATAAAGACATGAAGATTTATAATACAATGTCAAGAAAAATCGAAGAGCTTGTGCCTATGGAGAAAGATCATATACGTATTTATGCTTGTGGACCTACTGTATATAATTATATCCATATAGGAAATGCACGACCTATATGCTCATTCGATGTTCTTCGCCGTTATCTTAAATATAAAGGTTACGATGTGACATATGTTCAAAATTTCACTGATGTTGATGATAAGATAATTCGCCGTGCTAATGAAGAAGGCGTATCTGCTTCGGAAGTTTCTGAAAAATATATTGCTGAATATAAAAAGGATGCTCATGGACTGAATGTAATGGACGCAGATATTCATCCAAAGGTTACAGAGAGCATGGAGCTTATCATTGATATTGTAAAAAGACTTGTAGATTCTGGTCATGCTTATGAAAAAAACGGTGATGTATATTTCCGTACACGGTCATTCCCGGAATACGGCAAGCTTTCCGGTCAGCCGATCGAAGACTTACAGGCTGGTGCACGTATTGATGTCAATGATATAAAAGAAGATCCGCTTGACTTTGCTGTTTGGAAGAGTGCAAAACCGGGTGAGCCTTATTGGGATTCGCCATGGGGTAAGGGCAGACCGGGCTGGCATATTGAATGCTCTGCTATGTCAAGCCATTATCTTGGTGAAACTCTTGATATTCACTGTGGTGGTCAGGATCTTATATTCCCGCACCATGAAAATGAAATTGCTCAGAGTGAAGCCGCTTCCGGAAAGAAGTTTTCTAATTACTGGATGCATAATGGCTATATAAATATAGACAATAAGAAAATGTCAAAATCTCTTGGCAATTTCTTTACTGTGCGTGAAGTTGCCGAAAAATATGGATATGAAGTTATTCGTTATATGATGGTTCAGGCACATTACAGAAGTCCTATCAATTATTGTAAGGAACTGCTTGATGCCTGCAAATCTTCACTGGAAAGATTATACCCCTGCCGTGATACGATAGACCGTGCGGCAGCTGCCGCCTCAAATGGTGAGATAACAGCAGAGGCAAAGGAAATATTTGCAAAGAGAAAGGCTCAGTTTGAATCCGCAATGGATGAGGATTTGAATACTGCCGATGCCGTTACAGCTTTGTTTGAGCTTGCAAGAGATTTAAATAAAATGAGTGCGGACAGCAGCGTTTCAAAGCAGCAGCTGCTCTCAGGTGCAGAGCTTTTTGACAGTATGACAGATGTTTTGGGAATTCTTTATAATAGAAAAAAGGCTGATGAGATCCCGGCAGAGATAAAAGCTCTTGCAGAGAAGAGAGCCGAGGCAAGAAAGGCAAAAGATTTTGCTGAAGCCGACAGACTTCGTGATGAGATAGCATCACTTGGCTGGCAAATAAAAGAAACAAGACAAGGAACTGAAATTACAAGGCTTTAAGGAGATTTAAAAAATGAGCAGACTCAGCAAATCGGGAATAAGAAAACTGACTATTTTGGTAGTAGTTCTTGCTGCTCTTAGTCTGACTTTGTTTGCGTGCAGCACATATTGTGCACAGAATCAATATCATTATATGGATATGTCATATGTTCATCTTTATCAGTTGGAAGAACCGGAAGATGATGCACCTACAGCGGTTATTCATACTACACTTGGTGATGTAACGGCAGTTCTTTATCCTGATGAAGCACCAAATTATGTAGAGCAGTTCACAAAGCTTGCAAAAGAAGGTTATTATGACGGAACATATGTATTTCAGGTGCAAAAGGGTGTTTATTTTTCAGCCGGAACTCCTGATAATACTGGAAAACTCAGCGGTTCACAGGAAGCATCGCCGGAAGAAAATATTCCGGTGGAAACATCTGCTAATTTATGGCCCTTCCGTGGAGCATTGTGTGTTCCACGAACCGGTCATGACAAAAACTTTTGGAACAATCTTTTTGGCAGTGCCGATGATTACTGCGGAACACGTTTTCTTGTGTGCAATTCCATTGAATTTGATGACAGCTTAAAATCAGAGCTTGAAAAGATAGATGAGTCGGCAAAGGAAGTGACAGATGCTTTTCTTGAGCGTGGAGGAGTTCCTAATTATTCACAGCAAATGACTATCTTCGGTCAGGCTTATGGTGACGAAAGCTTTGAAACTATTGATGCTATAACATCTGTAGTTGTAAATGCAGCTGATCCGGAAACAAGTTATACATCACCTAAGGAAGATATTATTATTGAAAGTATTGATATAACAACTTGGAGTGAAGTATCAAAAAAATAAATGCTGAATAATGCTGTAAATATGTAGAAATTATTACTGCTATTTATTAGTATATTAGAAAAAATAACAAATTGATAAAAACGCTTTGCTATATCACTTTACAAACGTTTTAAAGTAGTGTATAATAATAAGAGTGTAAACCAAAATATATTAAAGGCAACACCGCAAGAAGCTTGCCTGACAGCTCTGTACGTCATCTGTTTGCATATTTCTTGTCATATTTCACAAAAAGCCTTGTGAATAAACAAAGTATTCACTGCATTTTTTGTTTCATCTGACAATAAATCTGACTGCACATCTTACGCACAGTCTTTGTGCGGTGTTACCTAAAATGATTTTTGCTTTATAAAAATTATCATTGCTGCAAACACTAAAGTGTAAGGCAGTGCTTTAGAGAATGTGGCAGAGTTGACGATTAAGAGTCTGACGCTGCAAAATGAAAGGGCAGGAAGCTAAGATGCAGAAATATTGCTGCACCTTATGAAAGTACAGACATATTATATTTTAGATATACAGAGAATGTCTGTTTGTATTTAAGGAGAGAAAACGTTGGAAAAATATGTAATTCGTGGCGGACGGCGTTTGTCCGGTGAAATAGAGGTCAGTGGTGCGAAAAATGCAGCAGTGGCACTTATACCGGCTGTTCTGCTTTGTGATGAGCCATGTGTTCTTGAAAATGTACCTAATATAAGCGATGTATCCATGAGCTTACGCATAATGTATGAAATGGGTGCTAAGGTAGAATATATTGACAAAACAACAGTTCGTATTTCTGCGGAAAATGTCAAGAATTTTTGCGTTCCATACGAGAGCGCAAGAAGAATGAGAGCCTCTTATTATTTTCTCGGAGCTCTTCTGGGAAGATTTTCAAAGGCTAGAGTGTCGATGCCTGGCGGCTGTCCTCTTGGTGACAGACCGATCGATCAGCATTTAAAGGCGTTTGCAGCACTGGGAGCAAAGTGCAATATAGAATATGGAATGGTTGATTTATATGCTGATGAGCTGAAAGGCGCTCAGATTTACTTAGATGTTGTATCTGTCGGAGCAACTATGAATGCTATATTGGCAGCAGTACGTGCAGAGGGACTTACAGTTATTGAAAATGCAGCAAAAGAACCTCACATTGTAGACCTTGCAAACTTCCTCAATTCTATGGGTGCTGATATAATGGGTGCAGGTACAGATGTTATAAAAATAAGAGGAGTAAAGTATCTTCACGGTACTACCTATTCTGTTGTTCCTGATCAGATAGAAGCCGGCACATATATGGTAGCAGCAGCTGCTACAGGCGGTGATGTTACTATAACAAATATCATTCCTAAACATCTTGAGCCTATAACATCAAAACTGCGTAAAATCGGTGTAAATGTAGATGAATTTGATGACAGCGTTAGAGTTTGGGTAGATGGTCCGCTTGTACGCACAAACATCAAAACAATGCCGCATCCGGGATTCCCTACAGATATGCAGCCTCAGATGGCAACACTGCTTACATTGGCAGAGGGTACAAGTATAGTTACAGAAGGCGTATGGGAGCAAAGATTCCGCTATGTTGACGAGCTTAGAAGAATGGGTGCTGATATTTCTGTTGATGGTAAAGTTGCAGTAATTGAAGGTACTGGAAAGCTTACCGGCGCACCGGTAAAAGCCTGCGATCTAAGAGCTGGAGCTGCACTTATAATAGCTGGGCTTGCTGCAAAGGGCATAACAGAAATAGAAGATATATATCATATTGAAAGAGGATATGGCGGACTTGTAGAAAAGCTGCGTAAAGTTGGTGCGGATATTGAAAAGGTGACTACACCTATGGTCACAATGCGTGAAGCCGTATCTGGTTAAGAAACAAAAATAGAATAAAATAAAAAAGAAAACAGACTGCTGTAAATAAATGCTACAGCAGTCTGTTTTTATATATAATTCCCATATTCAAAAGTTAAAAAATATTATATATTACTCCATATTATAAAAAACGTAGTAATTTGATTTTCCTGCATATTGTACTGCAAAGCCTTGTTCTATAGGCATATTTTTTATTTTATACAGTACAATAGAATACGACTGGTCATTATTGTTTAAAGCTGTGCTTGAGCCTAGTGAATCAGCTATATCGCTGTATTCGATTTCTGTATAATTTGTGGTATAAGTATTATTGTTCCATATTATGCAATTAAAATCCAGGAAATTCATATATATAGGATTTTTAACGGTACTCATAACGGTAGCAGTTTCTTTAACAGCCGTTGTTTTAACAGTTGTCAAAGTTGATGATGAAACCGTTGTTTCTATCGGTTTAGATACGATGCTTGTTGCTTTTGTTATATATTCAGACAAGCCTGTAAATACAGTATCATCTTTTGGACTTTTATATGCAGTAGTTGTCTTATTATTATCACTGCTGTTTTTTAATTTTGGATTTTTTGAATTTAAAATAGATTTTTCATTATTTTCAATTTGTCCAAAATTATTTTCACTTTGTGCAGTTGTTGTATTTTTATATATTGATTCGTTGTTTTCCGAAAAGTCAACATACTCCATTTGAATATTATTTTGTTCTATATTTTTGATTTCCGGATTTGTTATTGTTAATGCAAATGCAGCTATACATATAGCTGCCGTACTGCATATACCGATCTGCGGTTTGAATCTTACATACCAAGGTGATTTATATGAATGCTTTTTAACAGCATTCATAGCAGTGGCATCAGCAGCTGAATTTTTATTGATTATAGCATTAAACATACGCTTCCGAGCTTCATCGCTTGGAGTAAGGCTTTCAAATGCCTTTTTTATCTCATTGTCTTTCATCTGCGTCATCCTTTTAATTTTTTTTCAAGCAATCCTCTTCCACGTTTTAATATGGATCTTACAGTGGATCCCTTTTTGCCCATAGCAGCTGCAATTTCGCTGCATGAATATTCTTCGTAATAATAAAGATAAATTACAGTTTTATACTTTTCCGGCAGTGAAAGTACAGCTTCTAGAACAGGGTTTATTTCATTTTTATCTTTATCATATGAAGAAATCATCTCATCAGTGTTTTCCACATCTTCTCGTTTTTGTTTGCGCCAGCTTTTGAGATTGTTTTTGCAAATATTTGAGGCAGTGACTATTAGCCATGCACGTTCATGAGAAGTGCTTTCAAAGCATTTGTCACTGCCTGTCTGAAGAAGCTTTAAAAAAGTTTCCTGAGCAGCGTCTTCAGCGTCTGCACTATTTTTCATAAATCCATAGCATACTCGGTATACAGCGTCTATATGCTGTCGATATATTTCTTGAAAGTCATTATTAGACTCGTCCTTATGCAGCACATAGGCACCTCCTCGCCTGCAAAATTTAAAATAAACTATTGTGGTTTATTTATGTGATATTGCAATTAAACAGCAACTGCAAACTTTATTCAACATCACGTCCACTTGTAGTTTATAATATTTTATTGGCGATTGTCTGAACAAATTGTAAATATAAGCATTTCAGAGCTTGTGTTCATTTCTACAAGCCGGACTATTGAAGCCGGATTATTGAATTTGTCAGAATTTTATGGTACTGATATCTTTTTTACTAAGCTCTATCTTCATACACATTCGTTTTACGGCTCTGATAAATAATACTTATATCTTTAGAGCTTTTTGCTTGCAAAACACCGTTCTGTTTTCACAGACCGTCCTTTCTGTGCTGCTTTAGCCAAATGTGCATGAAAATAGAGAAGCTTAATAAATCTTAAATGAAATGCAGGAGAATATAACTCCTAAAAAATCCCTTCACTTATTATACAATTCAAGATGCCATAATGTTGCATTTTTTTACATTTTTTCATTTATGTATAATTGCATAAAAAACAGCTGTAAATTTATCTATATTTGCTAAAAACACAAAAATATATGTAAAACATGGAAATCTTCTCAAAAAAAGATTTTATTTTTCTTTAAAGCATGGTATAATATAGATTATGGTATTTTGCCACAATAAGCTATAATGGCTTTTGCGGTGAATAAACAAGCTTAATAATAAAATAAAGGAAGTTTTATATGAACAAATATAAACAACTTGCGTCAAATACAATAATATTTGCAATTGGTTCTTTTGGCTCAAAGATTTTGCTGTTGTTTCTTACAAAACTTTATACGGCAAATATAAATCCTGCTGATAACAGTACCAAAGAACTTCTGGAAGTTACAGCAAATTTTTTGATCCCTCTTGTAACATTTGCCATTACAGAATCGATAATACGATTTGGACTTGACAGGAAATACAGTAAATCAAAAGTATATACAAATTCCCTTGCTATTACAGCTATAGGTTCTTTGATGATGTTGTCAATATCGCCTATGCTGTCGGTCATGCCGTTTGTAGATGGGTATACGTGGCTTCTTATGGTTTATGTATGTACGTCATCGCTTAGGTCGATAAACTCACAGTTTGTACGTGCAAGAGGTCTTGTAAAGCTGTTTGCACTTGATGGAATTTTAGCAACGCTTTCACTGTTTATATTTAATGTGATTTTTATAGCAGTACTTCAGCTTGGAGTAACAGGCTTTATGCTGTCGGTTATATGTTCTGATTTTCTTTCGGCAGTATTTTTATGGTTTGCAGCCGGACTTAGAAAATACTTTGACCCAAAGGCAATTGACAGCAGACTTAGTAAAGCAATGCTTGCTTTTTCATTGCCGCTTATCCCGTCAACTCTTCTTTGGACGGTAACAGGTTTTTCCGATCGTATATTTATAAGATATATGCCCGGACCGGAAGGTCTTGTTGGCGATGCGGCTGCCGGTATTTATGGAATAGCCAATAAGATACCAAACCTTGTTTCAATGTTTTCAACAATATTCTTTCAGGCATGGAATATGTCTGCTATTCTGGAGAATGATTCAGAAGACAGAAGCCGTTTTTATGAAAGAGTGTTTGATGCATATACATCGTTTCTGTTTATTGCGGGAACGGCTATGATAGTATTTGTAAAGCCGCTGTCTGCGATACTTATTGATACAAGTCAATTCCCTGAATATGGTACAGCATATTTGTATACGCCCGTGCTTATCGTTGCTGTAATAACTATGTGTCTTAATCAATTTTTCAGCAGCGTATATGCAGCAACAAAACACACATCACACTCGCTTTGGACAAGTTTAGTTGCAGCTGTTACAAATATTATTCTCAATGCACTGCTTGTATGGCTCTTTGGAATAAACGGTGCTGCTATTGCTACATTTGCAGGATATTTTGCAAGCTATATAATTCGCCAAAGAGATGCAAGAAGATATGTTCCTTTTCCAATTGATCAGAAGAAGTTTTTTGTCAATCTTGTTGCGATGTTCGCACTCGGATATATTGTAACTCATGATAACGTTCCTGGACAAATGATTATTATGTTTGTGGGATTGATATTTATGGTAATATTTAACCGAAATGCAATTGTAAATACACTAAAGCAAGTTAAATCAAGATAAAAGTAAGGAGGTCGTTTTATGCCAACACCGCATAATAATGCAAATAAAGGAGATATTGCAAAGACTGTTTTAATGCCCGGCGATCCGCTTAGAGCAAAGTTTATAGCTGAAACATATCTTGAAGATGCAGTGCTTTATAATACAGTACGCAATATGTACGGTTACACGGGTTTTTATAATGGCGTTAGAGTTTCAGTTCAGGGCAGCGGTATGGGTATGCCGTCTATAGGCATATATTCATACGAACTTTTTCATGAATATGATGTAGACAGAATAATAAGAGTAGGCACATCAGGTGGAGTAAGCGATGATATAAAGCTTAGAGATGTTGTAATAGCACAAGCAGCCTGCACAAATTCTGCATATGCAAATCAGTACGATTTAGATGGAACATTTGCTCCGATCGCTGATTATGAGATGCTTGAAGCGTCTGTAAACGCTGCCAGAGAGCTTGGTGTAAATGTTCGTGTCGGCAATGTTTTGTCATCAGATATATTTTATTACAGCAAGGAAAGTCCTCTTCCTATGTGGGGTAAAATGGGCGTGCTTGCTACTGAAATGGAAGCAGCTGCACTTTATATGAATGCAGCAGAGGCAGGAAAAAAAGCACTCTGTATAACAACAGTATCCGATTGCCCGCTTAGAGGAGAATCCACAACATCGGAAGAAAGACAAAATTCATTTTTGCAGATGATGGAAATCGCACTTAAAACAGCGTGCTTTTTTGAAAATAAATAGGGGATCTTTAAGACTTTTTTAAGCCGCAGCAATTATAATTAAATCATGGATTAGGTAATCCTCACAATTCCCCTAAATTTTATTTGTATATTTGTTTTCCGCCTGCATATTATTCATGCAGGCTTTTTCTTTATTTTTCATAAATTTATTCATTGAAAGGAGAATTGCTTTGAATGAACTTTTTAAATCTATATCAAAATTAAAAGGTGTAGGAGAAAAGCGAAGTCTTGCATATGCGAAATTAAGGATAAGCACACCATATGATTTGCTTTACCATCTTCCACGTCACTATCTTGACTATACTACACCTATAACTATAGCTGATGCTGCCTTTGGCGAAATTGCTGTTTTGAAGCTTACCATTGTTTCTAAATTTTCACCGCAGCATATACGCAAAGGATTTTCTATATATAAAGCCGCTGCTACAGACGGCATTGATAATATCACGATAGTTTTTTATAATACAGGATATATTTTCGATACTCTTAATATAGGCAGAGAATATTGTATGTCTGGAAAAATAAGCGGCAATATTATAAAAAAAGAAATACTTTCACCGCATATTATTCCTGCCGACAGCAGAAATCTTATCCGACCTGTTTATCGTTTGACTACAGGACTTACTCTTAGTCGTATCTCATCAGATATGCAGACCGCTGTTGATATATTTAAAAGAGAACCGTTTGAATGGATGCCGGAGAGCATTCTCAAAGAACATAGTCTTATGACCCTGCAAGATGCATTGCCGGAGATCCATTTTCCTTCTTCAATGGAAAAGGCTGCCGCTGCCAGACGCAGACTTGCATTTGATGAGCTTTTGGAATTGCAGCTTGGACTTTCTATGTATAAGAAGAGGTCACGAAGCGACAACGCAAACAAAATGCGTGAAGATACGGATATATCTAAATTTTTTGAAATGCTGCCGTTTGCAATGACAAATTCTCAGCGTGAAGCAGTAGATGATATTTGCTGTGACCTTGCCAAGTCTGTTCCTATGAATCGTCTTTTACAGGGTGATGTTGGAAGCGGAAAAACTGTCGTTGCAGCAGCAGCTTGTTATTTTGCTATAAAAAATGGTTTTCAGGCTGCACTTATGGCACCTACTGAAATTCTTGCTGTTCAGCATTATCACACTATTTCAAAATTTCTAGAGCCATTGGGCGTAAAAGTCGATCTGCTCACCGGTTCTGTAAAATCAAAAGAGCGAAAATCCGTTATTGCTTCTGCTGCAAGCGGTGAAACAGGACTTCTTGTAGGAACTCATGCTATTTTTCAAAAAGATGTGGAGTTTTTGAATTTGGCATTTGTTATAACAGACGAACAGCACCGTTTTGGTGTAACTCAACGTTCAATGCTTGCTGAAAAGGGCGGAACACCGCATAAGCTTGTTATGTCTGCAACACCTATTCCAAGAACGCTTGCACTTATCATTTACGGAGATCTTGATATATCTGTGCTGCGTGAACTTCCGGGAGGGCGAAAGCCTATTGAAACTTATGCTGTAACAGGAAAACTGCGTCAGCGTTCGTATAATTTTATAAAACAGCAGCTAAGTGCAGGCAGACAAGGTTATATAGTATGTCCTATGATAGAAGAAAATTCAGGAGAACTTCAAGCAGCAGCTGCATATGCAGAGGATATTGCACAAAATGCTTTTTCTGGATATAGAGTAGGTCTTCTTCATGGAAAACTCTCTTCAAAGGAAAAAGATGCGGTTATGGAATCGTTTCAGAAACATGAAATCGATCTGCTGGTGTGTACTACAGTTGTAGAGGTAGGTATAGACGTGCCTAATGCTACTGTCATGCTTATAGAAAATTCGGATAGATTTGGACTTTCACAGCTGCACCAGCTTAGAGGACGTGTTGGACGAGGAGAGCATCAGAGCTATTGCATACTTATGACCGATCATGTGACAGATGAGTCACGACAGCGTCTGCGTCTTATGAGCAGTACTACAGATGGATTTAAAATAGCAGAAGAGGATTTAAAAATGCGTGGACCGGGAGATTTTTTCGGTCAGCGTCAGCATGGTCTGCCGCCGCTTAAAATAGCGGATCTTACAAAGGATATGCTTCTCTTTGAAGAAACAAAAAATCTCACAAGAGAAATACTTGAAAAAGACCCTGAGCTTGATCTTCCGGAATATAGAGCTTTGCGTCTTGAAGTTCTAAGACTTTTTGCTCTTACAGCTGAAAATGGCATGAATTGATAATTGTATCATATATCTTGAATATATAGCATATATGTTTTTTGGAAAATTATATATTTATCTTACAAATCCAATTTTTTTTGAAAAAAGTGCTTGACAACTTGGGCGTAATGTGGTAAAATAAATAAGTCGCAAGGGAACAGGTAATAAAAACCTCGAAAATGCGGCTTAAATGGGAGTTTAGCTCAGCTGGGAGAGCATCTGCCTTACAAGCAGAGGGTCACAG
>CALESG010000009.1 GCA_937907215.1 uncultured Ruminococcus sp. | reverse complement strand
GCAAAGCCCTGAGGTTCAATAAATATCTTGCCCTCTTCGCATTCATTAGAACCCATCTTAGCACCTGTAGAATCATAAGCTCTCAGGAACCAATCGCCGTCGAATGCATGTTCCATTACGTTTTTCTTCATCTTGTCGATCTCAGCCTGAGCAGCTTCTGCTTCATCGTTCTTGCCAAGGTGCTTCAGAATAGAAACGTAGTTAGGACCTGCATATGTAAAGAGTGTAGCAACCATAACAGACTCTGCAACCTTTGAATATCCGCCCTCAGCTGCAAACTTAGGATTAGTATAAGTCTGGAAGCTTTCGCCCGGAGTATCAGAGTAGCAAGAAAGATTGATACAGTCGTTCCAGTCAGCACGCATTGCCAATGGGAGACCATGAGGACCAAGATTATTTACGATCTTGTAGAAGGATACCTTCAGGTGATCGAGCATAGGCTGTGCCTTAGATTCATCATTGTCATAAGGAACCATTTCATTGAGAATATCCCAATCGCCTGTTTCCTTTATGTAAGCAGAAACAGAAAGGATCATCCACAGCGGATCATCTGAGAAGTCGCCGCCAATATCGGAGTTGCCCTTCTTTGTAAGAGGCTGATACTGGTGATAGCAGCCGCCATCAGGAAGCTGAGTAGAAGCGATATCTATAATTCTCTGTCTTGCACGATCCGGGATCTGATGAACAAAGCCCAGAATATCCTGGTTGGAATCACGGAAGCCCATACCTCTGCCGATACCGGACTCAAAATATGATGCAGAACGTGACAGGTTAAATGTAACCATACACTGATACTGATTCCAGATATTTACCATACGGTTTACCTTGTCATCAGGAGTGTCTACATTAAGGATGCCAAGAAGAGAATCCCATGTTGCTTTAAGCTCAGCAAGACCAGCAGCAACCTTTTCAGGAGTGTTGTACTTCTCGATCATTTCAAGAGCCTTTACCTTGTTGATAGTCTTGCCGTCAGCCTCAAATTTCTGATCAACAGGCATTTCAACATAACCCAGAATAAATACCAAGGTCTTTGATTCACCCGGAGCAAGTGTAATATTCTTAAAGTGAGAAGCAATAGGTGACCAGCCGTCAGCAAATGAATTTGTTGCCTGACCCGCTTCAACAGCCTGAGGATTATTAAAGCCATTGTACATACCGATGAAGGAATCTCTGTCTGTATCATAGCCATCGATTTCATCATTTACAGTATAGAACGCAAAATGATCACGTCTGTCTCTGTATTCAGTCTTATGATAAATAGTAGAACCGGAAACCTCTACACGACCTGTAGAGAAGTTTCTCTGGAAGTTTGTACAATCGTCCTGAGCGTCCCACAAGCACCATTCAGCAAATGAGAACAGCTTAAAGTTTTTAGTCTCTGTGCCTTCATTTGTAAGAACTACCTGCTGAACCTCACCTGCATAATTCTGAGGAACAAAGAAAGTAGCCTCAGCCTTCAGGTCGTTCTTCTTACCTGTGATAATAGTATAACCCATACCATGACGGCATTCATATGAGTCCAGCTCAGTCTTGACAGGTGACCAACCCGGATTCCAGATAGTGCCATTTTCATTGATATAGAAATAACGTCCGCCCATATCAATAGGAACGTTGTTGTAACGATAACGTGTGATTCTGCGAAGACGAGCGTCCTTATAGAAACTGTAACCGCCTGCTGTGTTTGAAATCAAAGAGAAGAATTCCTGTGTGCCAAGATAGTTGATCCACGGATAAGGTGTCTTGGGGTTCTGAATGACGTATTCCTTATTTGCGTCATCAAAATAACCAAATTTCATAGTAAAGCTCCTTTGTTATTGTATTTGTTGTTAAAAACCGGACAGACCGGTATCAATAACATTATATCATATCTTTTCTACAATATCAACACTTTTTAAAATTTTCCCTTACTCCTTTTATGAAAATTTTTGATTCATTTTTTGTAGATTTTGTCATATATATATCAAATACATTTATTTTTTACACTTAAGGCAACACCGCACAAACAAACGGCAATTCATAACCTGTCTTCACAAGATGCAGCACACGTCTTTTCGGCAAATTTTGCCGCTTACTGAGTCAAAAATCCTTGCTATACGTCAGTATGCCTGCGAATTTTTTTCTTATAATCAGCAAAATTATGCTCGAAA
The DNA here is from genome assembly GCA_937907215.1 of uncultured Ruminococcus sp. Lineage (GTDB taxonomy): Bacteria > Bacillota > Clostridia > Oscillospirales > Ruminococcaceae > Ruminococcus_C. Next base: position 38,802 of record CALESG010000009.1, on the reverse strand, counting down.
AGACGCCCGTAACTTTCTATGTGGACAGGCTCTTAGCTAAAATATTGAAATATTTGCAGAAATATTCCATATATAACAGACGCTGCTGTTCCATAAAGTATGACCGGTCCTGCTATTGTGAATATTTTAGACCCAACACCCAATATCCAACCTTCTGTACGAGCTTCAATTGCGGACGACGTAACTCCATTTGCAAAACCTGTTATAGGAACAAGTGTTCCTGCTCCTGCATGCTTTGCTATTTTTTCATACCAACCAAGTCCTGTAAATAATGCACTTAAAAATACAAGAATCACCGATGTCCATGAACCGGCTGTTTCAGCTTCCATGCCAAAGTATTCAAATAAATTCAGCAGTGCTTCTCCAAGCAGACATATTCCGCCGCCAATCAAAAATGCAAACGGTATGTTTACATAACTCTTTGAGCTGGGCGATGACCGTTCAGTCATATCCTTATAAAGTTCAGGTGTTATCTTCATTTTCCAATCTCCTTTATCAAAAATAGCCTTAATGCAACACCGCAAAAAGCTCGCTTGAGAGCTCTGTACGTAATCTGTTTGCATATTTCTTGTCATATTTCACAAAAAGCCTGGTGAACAAGCAAAGTATTCACTGCATTTTTGTTTCATCTGACGCACAGTCTTTGTGCGTTGTTACCTTTACTTATCTTTTGGCTTAAATATAGCCGAGGCTGCTAAGCCAAAAAGCATGGCCGCCGTAATTCCTGCCGAAGACGCTGTAAGTCCACCGGAAAATATTCCAAGCCAGCCTTTTTCATCTACAGCTTTTCTAATTCCCTCTGCAAGCAGATGTCCAAATCCCGTAAGCGGCACTGTTGCACCACCGCCGGCAAAGTCTATAAGCGGCTTATAAAGTCCAAGTGCCGACAAAAGTACTCCAGTTACTACAAATCCGGTTAGAATTCGTGCCGGCGTAAGCTTTGTATAATCTATAAGGACCTGACCTACCGCACAAATCGCACCGCCTACTAAAAATGCCCATAAATATTCAAGCATTGATCTTACTCCCTTCTTTATGCTATTCTCCTGTTATTTCCACAAGATGTGCTATAGATGGTATGCTTTCTCCCTGCTGAACCAGCATAGGCGACATTAAAGCACCTGTTGCCATAAATAACATACGCTTTATTTTACCACTTTTAACAAGCGGCAAAAAATGACCGCACAAAATGCTTCCTCCGCATCCGCAGCCTGAACCGCCGGCATGGGTATCCTGAGTTTCAGCATCAAACATCATAGCTCCGCAGTCATGATAACATGGATTTACATCATAACCTTGTTTCATCATGATCTCCGCAAAAAGCTTTCCGCCTATTTTGCCTAAATCTCCTGTAACTATTGCATCGTAATTTTCGGGAGATTTTCCACTGCATTTAAACCATCTTGTAAGCGTATCAGCAGCAGCCGGTGCCATTGCTGCACCCATATTATTTGCATCTGTTACGCCAAGATCTGTTATTTTTCCTATGCATACGCTCGATATTCTCGGCGAATTTTTTGTTTGCGTATCAAGGACAACTGCTCCCGATGCGGTACAAGTCCACTGAGCTGTTGGAGGTCTTTGTCCGCCATATGAAAGCGGAAACCTAAACTGTCTTTCAGCAGTTGAAAAATGCGATGACGTAGCTGCAACACATCGTTTTCCCGCACCTGAGCTTAATATCAGTGAACCTATAATCAGTCCTTCTGCCATAGTTGAACAAGCACCAAACAATCCTAAAAACGGTACGCCAAACGGTCTTAGACTATACGTACTTGACGTACATTGATTTATAAGGTCACCGGCAAGAATAATATCTATATCATCAGGACTTAAAGCCGTCTTTTCAAGTGCATGATATATTGTTTCCTGCTGCATACGGCTTTCAGCCTGTTCCCATGTTTTCTGCCCAAAGTGACTGTCTGTTTCTATTCGGTCAAAGCATTTTCCCATAGGACCTTCGCCCTCTTTTTTGCCAACTACTGCTGCATATGAGGTTATATATACCGGTTCTTTTATCTGAAACGCTCCTCTTCCCAGAGATACTGCCATTTTTATTTCACTCCTTGAAAAATTATGTTTTAAATATAAAATTATTTTTTACAAAAACTACTTTCTTATTTGTGGAAATATGTGTAAAGTGTTTCAACTTTTCTGGCAAAAGTTTTTATAAAAAAAGTCGAAAAACGCTCTTCCTTTTTTTTATAAAGTGTAGTATAATATTATTATACAAAATAATGCTCAAAAATATATATAGACATTATTTTACATAAATATAAACAAATAGCACAAATATGAAAGGAATCGCATTTTCATATGAATATTGCCAGAGCAAATTTAAATAAATCAGAATTTTCACTTGGAATAGACATAGGATCTACGACAGTAAAAACGGTTATTCTTAACAAAAATAATCAGGTGGTTTACTCAAATTATCAAAGACATTTTTCAAAGGTCAAATATGCTGTAACAGTACAGCTCAATCAAATAGCAGAGCTTTATCCCGGGGTTAAATTTCCAGTTTGTATAACAGGTTCAGCCGGACTCGGTCTTGCAAATGCTGCACATCTTCCTTTTGTACAGGAAGTCCATGCTGCATTTGTGGCAGTAAATCAGCGTTATCCCGATGCTGATGCAGTTATAGAACTTGGCGGAGAAGACGCAAAAATAATTTTCTTAACAGGCGGCACTGAACAGAGAATGAATGGTTCTTGCGCCGGTGGTACTGGAGCATTTATCGACCAGATGGCGACTCTTTTAAATGTAACAGCAGACCAGCTTGATGAGATGGCTATGCGTGCTGAAAAAACATATCCTATTGCCTCAAGATGCGGCGTTTTCGCAAAGTCCGATATCCAGCCTCTTTTAAATCAGGGTGCAAGAAAAGAAGATATTGCAGCAAGCATTTTTCAAGCTGTAGTTGATCAAACTGTATCTGGTCTTGCTCAGGGAAGAAAAATAGAAGGAAAAGTTCTGTTTCTCGGCGGACCGCTCTCATTCTTAAAAGGTCTTCGCAAGGCATTTACAGAAACTCTTCATCTTGATGAAGGTCACGCTGTATTTCCAGAAGATGGACGAACATTTGTGGCATATGGCTGTGCATTATCAGCTATGAATCAAAAGGAAGCTCATAGCATAGAGGAGCTTACAGAAAAAATTATAAATGCTGAAAGCGAAAATATAGTCACATCTGACCCGCCTCTTTTTTCATCACAAGATGAATATGAATCTTTTAAGGCACGTCATGCTTCACATGATGTAGTGCGTAAAGACTTCCGTACATACAGCGGCAACGCTTATATTGGCATTGATGCCGGTTCAACTACAACAAAAATGGTAGCTATCTCGGAAGATAACTCTATTTTGTATGAATATTATACAACAAACAAGGGTCAACCTCTTGACTGTATAACCGATGCTCTGGGAGAATTTTACAAAGAAAAAAGTCCTGCACTAAAAATAGCCGGCAGTGCTGTTACGGGCTATGGCGAAGAACTGCTTAAAGCAGGTTTAGGCATTGACTTTGGCATTGTGGAAACCGTAGCTCATTTTAAAGCAGCTTCTTTTTTCTGTCCTGAAGTTGACTTTATCATGGACATAGGCGGTCAGGATATTAAGTGCTTTAAAATCAAAAACGGTGCTATAGACAGCATTATGCTGAATGAAGCCTGCTCTTCCGGCTGTGGTTCGTTCATTCAAACATTTGCTATGGCACTTGGATATGACATTGCAGAATTTTCACAGCTTGGACTTTTTGCAGAGCATCCTGTTGATTTGGGTTCAAGATGTACCGTATTCATGAACAGCAGTGTAAAACAGGCTCAAAAGGACGGTGCAACTGTTGCAGATATTTCAGCCGGTCTTTCAGGTTCTATTATAAAAAATGCTGTTTACAAGGTTATTCGTGCAAATTCTCCTAATGACCTTGGTTCTCATATAGTAGTACAAGGTGGAACATTCTTAAATGACGCTGTTCTTCGATGCTTTGAACGTGAAATGGGACGCAATGTTATACGTCCAGCTATATCCGGACTTATGGGTGCATTCGGTGCTGCACTCTATGCTAAAGAAAAATGTACCGGTGAAAGCAAATTTATAAGTGCAAAAGCTTTGAAAGAATTTTCATATACATCTCAAACCACTCATTGTAATGGCTGCACCGCACATTGCAGCCTTAATGTAATTCGATTTGCAGGCGGCGGAAGATTTATTTCCGGTAATCGCTGTGAACGTGGTGCGGGTATAAATCCAAAAAATATCATTCCAAATTTATATGATATAAAATATGATATGATAAAAGATTATGAGAAAAATCAGCCGTCATCTCCTATAGCTACAGTAGGTCTTCCATTGGCACTTCATTATTATGACCAAATGCCGCTGTGGGCAACATTCTTTAAGGAACTTGGCTTTGCTGTAAAATTCTCTGAAACAAGCACAAGGGAAACATATTATAAAGGTCAAAGCACTATACCATCTGATACTGTATGTTATCCAGCCAAGCTTACACACGGTCATATAGAAAGCCTGTTGGAACAAAATGTTGACTTTATATTCTATCCATGCATGAGCTATACACTTGACGAAGGCGAATCGGATAACCACTTCAACTGTCCTGTTGTTGCGTATTATCCGGAACTGCTTATGGCAAATAATGAAAAGCTCAGCGTTAAGAATTTCCTTTATCCATTCCTTGACCTTAACAGAAAAAAACACTTAATTCATGTACTGCATCAATACTTTGGCGCATATGCTTCTAAAAAGGCTATAGCTTCTGCTATTGACAAAGGCTTTGCAAGACTTGAAGAACATAGAGCAAAAATCGCTGAAAAGGCTCAGGAAATTATAAGCCGAGCCCGTGAAGAAGGCAAGCCTATTATTGTACTTGCAGGAAGACCGTATCACATCGACCCTGAAATAAATCACGGAATTCACAAACTTATCTCAAGCCTTGGAATGGCTGTAATAACAGAAGACAGTATAATGGCTCTTGCACATACGCCAAAATTGAAATCGCTTAATCAGTGGGTATACCATTCAAGAATGTATCGTGCAGCAAAATATGTCACAACCCAGCCGGATATGCAAATGATACAGCTTGTATCATTCGGCTGTGGAATCGATGCTATTACAACCGACGAGGTTCGACGCATTTTGGAAGAAAACGGCAAACTTTACACCCAATTAAAAATCGATGAGATCAACAATCTTGGTGCAGCAAAGATCCGCCTTCGCAGTCTTTTAGCTGCTATGGAATCCTAGGTCTGCCCAAGGCTTGTTTAAGAACTACAGAAATAGATAATAAAAACATTATAAGGAGATAATTTAAATATGGCTGCTGAATTTACCGTACCTATGAGGAAAACTCATACTATTCTTGTACCAAATATGCTGCCCATTCACTTTAAGCTGCTTATTAAAATATTTGGGCAGTATGGATATAATATGAAACTCCTGGAATCTACTTCACGTACTGTTGTAGAAGAAGGGTTAAAAAATGTACATAACGATACCTGCTATCCGGCACTGCTTGTAGTAGGTCAATTTATGGAAGCACTCAAAAGCGGTGAATATGATCCTGATAAAACAGCACTGCTTATTACACAAACAGGCGGCGGCTGTCGTGCGTCAAACTATATACACATTCTGCGAAAATGCGTTGAAAAGAATTTCCCGCAAGTTCCTGTTATTTCTTTAAATTTTGCAGGACTTGAAAAGACAAAAGGCTTTCATCTTACAGTGCCTCTTGCACTTAAACTTGTATATGGTGTTCTTTATGGCGATATGCTGATGTTTCTGCATAATCAGTGTCGACCATACGAATTAAACGAAGGCGATTCAGAACGCACTGTAAATAAATGGATAGACCGTATAATACAGCTCTTTGAACACGGCGGATATAGAAATACAAAAGCTGTTTACAGAGATATGATAGAGGACTTTGCTGATATTCCTAAAAGTCAAAAGAAAAAAATAAAGGTCGGCATAATCGGTGAAATATATGTAAAATATTCACCGCTTGCAAATAATCATCTTGAGGACTTTCTGATTTCCGAAGACTGTGAACCAGTTATGCCTATGCTGCTTGATTTTATACTTTACTGTGCTGCGAATACAGATGTAAGCGGTAAGCTTTATCAATACAGAAATATTAAAACAGCCGCATTCCGTATTGGATATAAATATCTTCATAGCAAACAAATTGAAATGATAAAATGCATAGAAGAAAGCGGCTGTTTCACACCACCTCATGATTTTAATGATTTAAGAAAAGCTGCGGATAAATACATAAGCCAAGGTGTATGCATGGGTGAAGGCTGGATGATAACAGCTGAAATGGCAGTATTAGCAGAACACGGCATTGAAAATATCGTATGCGCTCAACCGTTTGGATGTCTGCCAAATCACATAGTTGCAAAAGGTATGTCAAGAGCAATAAAGAACGCTTATCCAAATGCAAATATAGTAGCGATCGACTATGATCCTGGTGCCACAAGAGTAAATCAGGAAAATAGAATAAAACTTATGCTTGCAAATGCAAAAGCAGCAGCTAAAAAATAAGAGCTTGTGTTCATAGGTGGAGTGTGCAGATTTTCGAGCATAATTTGTATGCTGACAAGGAAAAAACACGAAGGAATACTTTCGTATTGCAAGTGCTTTTGACAAAGTTCAGCACACAAATTTGCCGAAAATACATGTGCTGAACCTACGCACACAAGCTCTAACAGCTGCCGCTCATAAAACTTTAGAACCTGCACAAAAACTGCTGCAAATTTCAAACTTGCAGCAGTTTTTACATAATATATAATTAATGCAGCACCGCACAAGGACTGTGCGGTGCTGCATTAAATTTAAAACGTCACTGTAAATTCCGCAAACTCTCCGTACTCACTGATCGCATTTAAATCGCCGCCATGTGCAACCATAATTGCTTTTGCAATCGATAGACCCAATCCGAAGCTCCTTGAGTGTGCATTTCTTGATTTATCATAACAATAAAATCTGTCAAAAATATGCGGCAGTGCCTCTTTTGAAATACCATCACCGGTATTATAAACAGTTAAAACCGGCTTGTAATTCTTTTTCTGAAGTTTCACCTTTATTCTTCCATTCTCCGGTGTGTATTTAAAAGCATTGTCAAGCAAAATAGATATTACCTGCTTTATATCATCGCATATGCCATTGTAATATATATCTTCGGCTATGTCATAGCTGAAATCTATCTTGTTTTCAAATGCAAAACTTTCAAACGGAAGTACGATCTCTTCACAACTGTCGGATAAAGAAAACTTCTTTTTCTCTATAATACCTTCCGATTCATCAAGACAAGTAAGCGTAAGCAGCTTTTGTATTAGTTTATTCATTCTCTCTGCTTCTGATAAAATATTCTGCAAATGTCTGCTGTCATCACCGCTGCCTACCATTGCTTGTGCATTGAGTATAATTGCCGATATAGGCGTTTTAAGCTCATGGCTCGCATCGGAAATAAACTGCTTCTCTCTTTCAAGAGCTTTTGTTGCAGGGTCAGTTATGAATTTTGACAAATAGAAACTAACCATAAAGAACAATCCAAATACTGCTACCATAAAAATAACAGTTCCGGAAGTTTCATTTATTTTACGCTGTTTTGAATGTATATCTGCAAATACTATATTTTTCTTGCCATCCAATTCTTTGACAACATAAACATATGAGCCTATTTTGCCTACATTTTTATTATGACTACAAATATTTTTGGATATATCTGAAGCAAAATCATCATCTATATCTGAACCGTTTAATGCTTTAATATTTAAAACATTACCGTCCATATCACAATCCACCATGAATATTTCTGTGTAGTAGTCATTCTCTATTTTAAGTTCATATTCGCTTTCAGCATCTTTATTCTCTGATATTAAATGAAGATATTCTATAACATCCTGTCTGTATAAATATTTTTTATAAACTGTATTCATCAAAAGTATAGCTGCAAACACTATTACCATCAATGACATTGTAACAATTACAAATTTTATTCTTATCTTTTTAACCATTGTCACATACCTCAAGGGAATAACCCACATTCTTAGTTGTGACTATTTGAACTGAGGCTTTTATAAATCTTAACTTCTTTCTTAAAAATGAAATATATACCTCTAAGTTATTATATTCCGTTGCATCAAGCGGACCCCAAACCTTTGTTATGAGCATATCCTTTGGCATTATTCTTGAACTGTTTATCATAAGGCACTCCATAAGCTGATATTCTTTATTGCCAAGTTTTACAAGCCTCTCTCCGCAGCTAAGCTGCTGCTGATGTTTTGATAAAACAATATCGCCAAATGAAAGATCGTCTGTAGAGGCACTTCCGGGAACACGTGTTCTTGCTCTTATCCTTGCAAGCAGCTCCTGTGCATCGAATGGCTTTGTTATATAATCGTCTGCTCCGCTGTCAAGTCCTTCTATCTTATCACTAAGCTGAGAACGTGCAGTCAAAAGTATTATAGGCGTATCAATGCCTTCTTTTCTCGTTGCTTTTAAAATGTCTATTCCATTCATTTTCGGCAGCATAATATCAAGTATAACAAGGTCATACATTTTGCTTAAAATATAATCAAGTCCGCTTTCACCGTCACTCACAACATCTACAGAATAATTCTCTCTAGAAAGAATAGCTTCAAGACCATCTGCCAACTCGGTTTCATCTTCTACTATAAGTATACGCATATTAAAATTCTCCGCTAAATGTAAATTTGTAAATTTATTCAAACAAGTTTTAGAACCCGTCTTCATAAGATCAGTGTGCGGATTTTCGAGCATAATTTGCCGATTATAAGAAAAAAATTCGCAGGCATACTGACGTATAGCAAGGATTTTTGACGCAGTAAGCGGCAAAATTTGCCGAAAGGACGTGTGCTGCATCTTGTGAAGACTGGTTCTTATTATAAATAAATATATTATTCTATTCTTAAATACACATTGAATTTTCTGTTTATATAAAAAAGCTGCCGCAAATTTCAGCTTTGCAGCAGCCTTTTTGTTGTTTATCAAATAATCTCTTGTCTTATTAGTTATTGAAGTTCTGATTATTACGATTCTGATTGTTTTGATTATTCTGGTTTTTCTGGTTATTCTGATTATTACAGTTCTGATTGTTCTGCTTATTGCGATTCTGATTGTTTTGATTATTCTGGTTATTCTGATTATTCTGGTTATTCATAATATATCCGCCTTTCATTATGAGCAATACATTATACTTACACATTGCTTCATTTGTTTTTTCGCAAGCTTTGCCTTGCATGAGTATTTTAACTCAGAAAAGACTAAATATACATGAAATTATGCTGCAAAGTATAATTCCACATAATGTAGGCAAAATTATTGCAAGCAGCATATAACGAATGCTTCCTGTTTCTTTTTTTATAGTAAGACAAGTAGTACTGCATGGAAAATGAAAAAGCATAAAAATCATCATACATATAGCCGTTACAGAAGTCCAGCCATTATTTGCAAGTATAGTGTGAAGTTCTAATGCTCCACCGGTTTCGGCGATAACATTTTCAGACTGATAAAGCATAACAGCTATTGGCATAACTATTTCATTAGCCGGAAATCCCATTATAAATGCTGTAAGTATAGTACCGTCCAGTCCCATAAATTTTCCAGGAGCATCAAGGAAATTTGCAACAGCCGCAAGAATTGATATATCACCTATATTTATATTTGTAAGCAGCCATAAAAGCAGTCCTGCCGGCGCAGCAACAATACAAGCTCTTCCAAGGACAAAGATCGTTCTGTCAAGTAATGACCGTAACAAAACCTTTAAAATCTGCGGTCGTCTGTACGGTGGAAGTTCAAGTGTAAATGCTGACGGAACACCTTTTAAAATAGTTATAGATAAAAGTTTTGAAACTAAAAGGGTTAGCATAACACCGGATAAGATCAATAATGTAAGATATAAAGCCGAAAGCAGTGAGCCCCCCGTTCCAGAAGCAAAAAATGCTGTTATAACTGCAATGAGCGTACCAAATCTGCCGTTGCATGGTACAAATGAATTTGTAAGTATTGCAATAAGTCTTTCCCTGGGTGAATGTATTATACGGCAGCCTGTAACTCCAGCAGCATTGCATCCAAATCCCATGCACATGGTAAGTGCCTGTTTCCCACACGCACCAGCACATTGAAAACGCTTGTCAAGTAGAAATGCTATTCGTGGCAAAAATCCTGAATCCTCTAAAAGTGTAAAAAGCGGAAAGAAAATTGCCATTGGCGGAAGCATTACTGCTATGACCCATGTAAGCACCTTGTATATTCCATCAAGCAAAACACCGCTAAGCCATTCAGGTGAATCTATCATAAGAGTGTGCAGATATTCTCCCAAGGCGGTAAATCCTTTTTGCAGCAGCTGTGAAGGATAATTGGCACCGGAAATAGTTATCCACAGGACTATCCCCAAAAGTAGAAAAAGAATTGGAAAACCTGTGTACTTTCCAAGAATTATGCGATCTATTTTTCGCTCTTTTCTAAATTCTTCCGATGGTCTGCTTACGACATCAGAACATATTTTTTCAGAAAGCTTTACTGTTGATTCTATATCTTCCAGCAAATTTTCAAAATTTAAGACTGCATCATTCTCATCACTCTCATTACTTGAAAGTAAACTGTACAACTTTTCCATAAGCTCATCTATGCCGTCTTTATTTCTGGCGGAAATACTTACAACAGGTGAATTTATAAGTTCACTGAGCTTTTGAAAATCTATTGAGATTTTTCGCTTTTCAGCCTCATCTTTAAGACCGGCACAAAACAAAAGCTTTTGACCCATTGCTTTTATTTGCAGTGCTAAAACAAGACTTCTCTCAAGACTGGTACTATCGCATACAACTATAACCGAATCCGGATGTTCATTGCATATGAAATCCTTCGCCGCTTTTTCCTCGGCAGATTCTGAACTAAGACTATATATACCCGGAAGATCTACCAATGTAATTTCCATTTCTTTATAAACGCATTTGCCCAAGGCACTCTCAACAGTTTTGCCTGCCCAATTTCCAGTATGCTGACGCATTCCGGTAAGTTCATTAAAAAGCGTGGATTTTCCTACATTTGGATTGCCGGCAAGTGCTATGACATACTGCTTTTTTTCACTTGACTCCTGACTCTGCATAATATAATAACCTCCTGTCAATATGGAGTTATTATAAATTATGCATAATAATCACTTCATATGACAATAAACCCAATACTGACAAAAATAAAAAAGGCTGATACAAAATTTAAACTTTGCATCAGCCTTTTTATATTTTTTATGCTTTGTGCGGTGTTGCCTTTACTCTGCTTCTTTTATTGAACGCTCGATCCATGCATTTGCAAGGTCAAGTGCTTCAAATAAGCTGCCCCTTTCCGACGTTTTTACAATAGCGTCAATAGGACTAAGCTTTTCATCTGTTGATATTTGATATATCTTTATCTTATCAGCAATATCGATCCCATTCTGATTTGTACTGTGCAAAATTTGCAGCTGCGTTACATACGGGTCAGACATATAGCCATAATATATGGATTTACCATTTCTTACAAGTGGGTAACCTTTATACATAAAATATTCCTGTGCCATTTTTACCGTCCTTTCCTGTTATGTGTTGTATGTGTTGATTATTAGCTCCATGTTTGGATAAAATCTTTATCAGTATCAAAAAGTTCCATGTTTTCTTTCAAAACATCAATGAATGATGCACGGCATTTAAAGCAAGATATTCCGTCTATCGTAATCAGACAATTATAATCGTCCTGACGATAAAATGCTATCTCTTGTTTCTTGCTTCCGTCTTTTGTAATGAAATTCAAAACAGCTTCCGGATCTCCCACAGGTGTTTCATCAATAGCTGTACCCTCGGCAGTTATCTGCAAAAGGAATGAATAGAATTTTCTGTATCTCTCAGAATCTACAGTTTTTCCGTTCAGTGTTACAGATGCACTTTCCTTATCCTCACCCTTGACAACAAAATCCATTTCATCTTGTCCTTCAGCTTTCAGGGAAAGTTTATCTATATCCCAAACATATGTTGTAAGAACAAGGCTTGATGTAATATCTGTAGGTTCTAAAGATGCCCATATGCATTTGCTTTCGTCCATTGCATAAATCACATCTTCTCCTTCAAGCATTACAGGATAATAATTTGCACTCGTTTTTGTTTCCTCATCTGTTGCAGTATATTTTTCACCAATGTTCAATGTGTATTTATTACCGTCATCACAATCCATTATTACAGTACATAAAGGAGAATCCAGACCGTATTCTGAAATGTCAGACTGCTTGGGATAAATTTTCAATATACTGCTTGCTGACATGCCAAACATACCTGTTATAACATCTGTAGAACGCTCAACACTCAGGTATGATGGTATAGGAGAAACCATTTCATGATTTGCAGCATTTCCGCCGGTATTTTCATTGTTTGCATCTTCTACATATTCAAGAACTATATCCTTGTCTAAATCATCACGCTTTACAGTAAGTGAATTTACTATAGGATACTCATCTTCCGCCGGTGCTTCAAGCATTACAAGTGATAAAAAGCTCTCAGCTTTGTTTTTATAATTTGCTGTAAGAGATGTCTTTACAGAATAAACTGTATTCTCACCCTCAACTGCAAAGTAACTGTCTTCACCGCCTGAAATGACATCTCCCACTCTGAATGCAAAACTGCTTCCGTCATCAAAGTGCATTACAGCCTTTGCAGCACTTTCGCCAAGACCATATTTATCCATATCTGTACAATCTTCAAGAACTATGGTATTTGCCGAAAGTGATGCTGTATTATTTGCAAGCGTACCTGAAATAGCTGTATTTGTAGGAATATCTTCCCAGCCCTTAACTCCAAATGTTACAGCTGTATCAGCAGCCTTATCTGCTTCTTTAGTACGTACTATAGTAAATGAACCTGTACTGTTTTCAATATCTATAGAAGATACATTATCAGCCGACTGCTCAGAAAGGATCAAGTCCTCTGGATTTACATTATCTTCTTGATTATGAATTTCTGCTTCACTGCTGCTTTCATCAGCCGCTTGTTTATTTGAAACAACTGCAACTGCTGCTGCAAGTCCTGCGATCAGAACGCAGCCGCCGACCAATCCGATTATTTTTTTATTCATATGGCAAATCCTTTCTGCCTGAATCAGCGTTTTCTTCGGCGAAGTGCTACCGCAATGCCTGCTGCAATAACTATAACTGGAATTACAAACCATACTACCCACTTGATAGCATCAATTTTTTCTGTTGTAATATCAAGAGTTGCTGCTGATAGGTTTTTGGTTGCTATAATACTAGTGGCTTCTTTTCCGCATATAGTGTTTAAAGCACTGATAACATATGTGCCATTATTATAAGCTGCATCAGATATTATCATAGAATCGATTGTTGAAATAGAAGGCAGTACGAAGAGATTGCTCTCACAAATTTCGCCATTATTATTTACCTGATTCTGAACCATACAAGCCATCATACGTGATCTCTTTTCGGATGTTTCACTCTCGGACAGATCAGAACCCTTTAGTGCCAGTTCCACAGAACCTTCTGAAGTCTGCCACAATGGAATTACAACTTTACCATTATTAAGCTTTTCTTCAACTATAGGTCTGCCCAATGGTACAACTATAGGAAGTGATGCATTTTCAAGACCGCTGCTATAATCTGTAGTTGCTATTGTTACGCTTGGTGCTATCATAGATCTTCCGCTTGCAAGTATATCATATGTGTTTACCACCTGACTCTTGTCCTCGGAATCGCTTACAACACTCTTGGAAACACTGATATTCCAATCCTTAAGAAAAGCATCAAGGTTTGGAGTATCGCCCTGTGTATAGTCTGCAATATAGATCATATTTTTGCCATATTTACCATCGTTGTACATAAAGTCAGACAAACGCTTTGTAGCATCAACGCTCAAATCATTTACAGGTGCAGGCAATATGAGAATATCATAGTCCTCTGGACTGAGTTCAGCTGATGTTATATCAATATCTCTTTCAACATCATAACCATTGTCATCAAGAAGATCGTTAAGGCTGTTCATAGCATAAACATTACCATCTGTCAGACTGAATATATATTCACCGTTTGCCTTCTCAATAAGACCTACATGCTTTACATTTACATCTGTTACATTCATAATAGCATTTGTAAGCATCTGCTCGCCCTTATATCCTGTAATAATATCAGGAAATTCACACTGATTACGCATATATGCATAGTACATATTGCTGTCAATGTCAAACATATCAAGTACACCGCTTACCTTTACACGGTCACCGCATGAAACAATAACTGCACCTGAACCTATATCGCCGCCATACATTGTTTGATACTTTGAAAGAACATCCGGGTCTTTTGTTGTGTCAAAATAAGTAACACTTATATGATCAGAGTAATCTTCATACTTTGAAAGTGTTTCACTTATCATCATTTCACTTGTTCCCAAAAGACTCTTAAGAGTATCTTTTTCAACAGAAATAGCAATGTCAACGTCTTTATCAAGATTCTTTACATAATCTATAGTTTCATCTGAAACATCATATACATTGTTTGATGTAAGGTCAAGGCGAACATCTGCCAGCATACTTACAAGAACGTTCACAAGAATTATAACAACTATAACTACCGCTGTAACCGCTGTAGCAATAGAACCATATTTCAGCTTCTTACGCATTTTCAGCTTCTTAAGCTGCTTTTCGCTCATATTGCCATCATCTAAAATTTCCTGCATTTTTTCTTTCATAGCTCTTTTCCTCCTTATCTCCAGCGACGTGTTTCAAGGACACGAACTGTCAAGAAGTTAAATATAGCAGCACAGCTTATGTAAAACAGCACGCTGGACAGATCGAATATTCCACACGTAAAATCGTAAAATTTATTATAGAAGGACAGTCCGTTCATTCCCGCTGCAATAACACCTACTACCGGCTGGAAGAAATCAGGGACACTTGCATTCTCAACAAATCCTGCAAGAGATTGAATTATACACATTACAAATATCAAAAGCAGGCTTATTATATAAGCAATAAACTGATTTTCTGTAAGCGATGAAATAAATACACCTACAGAAATAAACGCTGCACCCAGCAAAAACAATGCAATAAAGTTTGCAAGAACTATTCCCCATGTTACCGCACCGAAAGCACTGAGTATAAGTGCATATACAAATACGATCGCAACGCCTATTATATACATTGCCAGTGCTGCAAAATATTTGCCAAGTACAATACTGCCAAGAGATACTGGTGCTGTAAGCAGTCCCTGTTCTGTTCTCTTCATTTTCTCTTCACTGAAGCTTCTCATTGTAAGCACAGGGATCAAAAGAAATGTAGCCCAGAAAAGCATTGAAAACAGACCTGACATATCTGCTATGCCACGTGACAGAGTAAATAAATAAAAACATACTCCCGCAAATAAATAATATATTGTAAGATAAACATAAGCTATAGGTGAGGCAAAAAAGGCTCCCATTTCACGTCTGAAAATAGCACCCATTATTCTTCTCCTCCTTTATTTTCATTTAACTTATCTGATTTACTTCCAGCATTTTTTCCATTTGACACAACAAGATCTATTACAGGCGTATTCTTCTTATTATCATCAGATACATCTCCACCCATTGTTATTCTTATGAATATATCTTCAAGGGTCATTTCATCATTTGCAAGCTTGTAAATAGACAATCCCATATCACGGCACATATCATTGAGCATTACTGTAATATCAGCTCCGTCTTCCAATACTATTTCATAATCAAATATGCCGCCGCTGCGTTCCATATCAGCACGAACGCTCTTTACACCAGGGATCTTACGGATAGCTACAAGTACTTCTTCTCTTACACCGTCAAGACGTACTGTCATACGATTTATATTAGATACACTTTTTGTAAGATTTTCCAAAGTGTCATCAGCTGCCATTTTTCCTTTATTGATAATAATAACACGGTCACAAACCGCCTGGATCTCGGACAGGATATGAGATGAAAGTATAAGTGTATGACGCTTTCCAAGCTTCTTTATAAGATTTCTTATCTCAATAATTTGTTTAGGGTCAAGTCCTACTGTAGGCTCGTCCAAAATCAGTATAGGCGGATTGCCCACAAGTGCCTGTGCCATGCCTACTCTCTGTCGATAACCCTTTGAAAGTCTGCGTATGATCCTGTTTGATACATCAGATATTTTACAAAGATTGCATATCTCAGTAAGATGTGCTTTTCTTGGCAGTTTACATTTCTTTAGGTCATAGACAAAATTAAGATAACCCATAACTGTCATATCCTGATAAATCGGCGGAAGTTCCGGAAGATAACCTATATTTGACTTTGCTTTAATTGGATTTTCAAGAATATCAATTCCGTTTATAAGCACCTGACCGGAAGAAGAGCTTATATAACCGGTAAGCATATTCATAGTAGTGGACTTTCCTGCACCGTTTGGACCAAGAAAACCAAGTATTTCTCCGTCTTCAACAGTAAAACTTATGTTATCCACTGCCAGATGATCGCCGTAGTATTTTGTAAGATTTTTTACCTCAATCATTGACAAATGCCTCCTTTATATTACAAATGCATTGCAATTATACAACCATATTGTGATAATAACGTGATGATACATTGAAAGCTCAAGACAGTCTTTCAATGCCAATACGTATTCTTCTTAAAGTTTCATCTTTGCCCAAAATAGCACAAAGATCGATTCCGCCGCCAGGTGTACATTGTTTTCCTGAAACAGCTGTACGCAGTGGCCAGAGCATAAAACCATTCTTTACTTCCAGCTCGGCGATAAGTCCAAATACTGTTTCATGAATCTTTTCAGCTGTCCATTCTTCCAAAGATTCAAGTACCGGCAGCAGCTTTTTAAGTGCTTCAAGAGATGTTTCCGGTGTTGTCTTCATCTTCTTGTGACGATACATCTCAATATCATAATCCGGAAGCTCATCTATAAAGTCGATCTGCTCTGCAATATCAGTGAATATTTCTGTTCTTGGCTTAAGAACATGGCAAAGCAGCGGCATATCAGCAACTTCACGGTGAAGAGATTCTTTAATATATGGAACAGCAAGCTCTGCATAACGCTCTTCTGTAAGAGCTGCTATATATTTAGCATTTATTGCACGCAGTTTCAATGGATCAAAAATTGCCGGTGACTTGCTTATACCCTTTATATCAAACACACTGCAAAGTTCTTCAAGAGAATATATCTCCTGTTCACCTGTAGGTGCCCAGCCTAAAAGACAAATATAATTCAAAACAGCTTCAGGCAGATAACCCTTTTCCATAAGATCTTGGAATGACGCATCTCCATTACGCTTTGAAAGCTTATGGGACTGATCCTTCATAACTGGAGCACAGTGAATATACTCCGGTACATCCCAACCGAATGCCTTGTAAAGGAGATTATATTTCGGTGCTGATGAAAGATACTCGTTACCTCTTACAACATGAGTAATGCCCATTAAGTGATCATCAACAACATTTGCGAAATTATATGTCGGCATACCATCTGTCTTGATAAGTATCTGATCGTCAAGTGTTTCATTTTCAACTGAAATATCACCATATATCTCATCATGAAATGTTGTTGTTCCAGTAAGCGGCATCTTTTGACGAATAACATATGGCAGACCGGCATCAAGCTTAGCCTGAACCTCTTCTGCTGATAAATCACGGCAATGTCTGTCATACATTGGGTCAAGATGTGCTTCTTCCTGAGCCTTTCTAACGCTGTCCAATCTTTCTTTATCGCAGAAACAATAATAAGCTTCACCTTTTTTAACAAGTTCTTCTGCGTATGATTTGAACATACTCATTCTTTCTGACTGTACATAAGGACCTACCGGACCGCCTATATCCGGACCTTCGTCCCAATTGAGTCCTGCAACACGCAGTGTATTATAAATTACATCGACTGCTCCTTCAACATATCTCTCTTGATCGGTATCTTCAATTCTTAAAATAAAATCACCGCCATTTTTCTTAGAAATAAGATATGCATAAAGTGCAGTTCTTAAATTACCAATATGCATATAGCCTGTAGGGCTTGGTGCAAATCTGGTTCTTACTTTCTTTTCCATGGAAGTTCTTCCCTTTCCCGTTATTGTATATTTTATATAAATAAAGCAAGTTTGCGGGCTTTTTCAATATCCTGCATAATTGCCGTTTGAAGCACTTTTATATTTTCAAACTTTTTCTCCGGACGAATAAAATGCAAAAGCTCTGTAGTACAGTACGCTCCATATAAATCTCCTTTAAAATCAAGCAGATGTGTTTCTGCAAGAGGAATATTTTCATATGAAACAGTAGGCTTTACTCCTATATTGGTAACACCAAAATATCTTCTTCCATCCGGCAATGAAATTCGGCTGAGATATACTCCTTTGGCAGGCACAAGCTGTCCTTTTTGAAAGTTTTGATTTATTGTAGGAAAATTTATCGTTCTGCCCAACTTTTTGCCATGAACTACAACGCCGCTTACTGCATAAGGTCTGCCAAACAGTTCCTGTGCTTTTTCAGTGCAGCCTTCATTAAGATATTCCCTTATGCGTGTTGAAGAAACTTCAGAGCCGTCAATGCAGACAGACTCTATACAAATCACTTCAAAGCCCATATTTCGTCCAAATTCAGCAAGTTCTGTAAAGCTGCAAGCAGCATTCTTGCCAAATCTAAAGTCACTGCCGCAAAACACTTTTTTAGCGTGCAGCATATCTTTAAGTATATTCCTACAGAAACTTTCGCCGTTCATTTCTCCTATATCAAAAAAGTTTGCTGTCAGCACTGCTTTGATTCCAATATTCTCAAGCAAGCTTTGCTTATATTCTTCTGTATACAGAAATTCAAGTTCTCTGCCATGTTTTTTTGGAAAAGTAGAGGCATTAAATGTAAATGCACAAGGAAGAAGTCCATCTTTACTGCATTGAACTGCCGCTGCAAGAACCTTTTGATGACCTAAATGTATGCCGTCAAAAAGACCAAGTGCCACTGCACTTTCCTGCAAAAGTGGCTTTGTTACATTTATCATGATATAATGCCTTACCTTTCCTCAAAATTTTTGACGCATCTTAGCTCGCTGTTTTCAAAATCAGCTCTTGCTGTTCCTATAAATATTCCATCAGAACCATATACAGTATAGTCACTCTTATCATGAATTATATTATGAATTCGCATTAAATCAAGCTTTACGCCGTTACGATACATTCTTGTCTGAACATCATTAAGACGAAGTTTCGGCAAATCCTTAAACAATCTTTCTGTTGGTATAAGAATTTTTTCTATATTTCCGCTATCGCAAATTTTTTTTACTTCATCAAATGTATAACACTCGGATATATCAAATCCAGATGCCATAGTTCTGCAAAGTGATGTCATAACAGCACCGCCGCCAAGCAGCCTTCCTATATCATCAATAAGAGTTCTTATATATGTTCCTTTACCGCATTTTATGGAAATTTCTGCTTCCTGCTTGTCTTCATCAAAATTTTCAAGCTCTATGCTGTAAACTTGCACTTTTCTTGATGGACGCTCTGCTTCGATGCCTTTTCGTGCCAGCTCATAAAGTCGTTTTCCTCCAACAGATACTGCTGAATACATTGGCGGAATCTGCTCGATTTCCCCTGTAAAGTCAGGAAAAACATTCAGAAGTGCCTTCTGTGTCACGTGCATTTCAGGATAATCTATAAAGTTATTACCCCATATATCAAGAGTGTCAGATGAACGTCCAAAATAAATGCCGGCTCTATAAGTCTTGTCCTGACACGGCATTATATCACAAGCCTTTGCTGCCGTACCTACAAGTACCGGCAGTACTCCTGTTGCCATTGGATCAAGTGTTCCTGTGTGACCGAGCCTTTTCATATGGAGTATCCCTCTGAGTTTTCCTATAACATCAAAAGACGTAAACTCCTGCGGTTTATTCATGCATAAAATACCATTCACTATTTTTGCATTCCCTTCATAACTGCATCAACAAGCATTTTCTTTGCCTCTTCTGCTGAGGATTCTATACAACAGCCTGCTGCCTTTGCATGACCGCCGCCGCCAAAATTTTTGCATATTTCCGAAACATTTACATTATCGGCAGAACGCATGGAGATACGAAAGACATTATCTTCACGTTCCTTAAGCACAATACCCACCTGTACGCCTTCCACCTGTAACGGAAAGCTGGCTATACCCTCAAGTTCGGATTCATCAATGCCATACTTCTCAATAAGCTTCTTTGTAATGCAAACAAGCATACATTTTCCGTCAATATAGCTTTCAAGCTGCTCTATGAGTATCTTATCAAGCTTCATTCTGCCCATACTCTTAACAATGAACATATTCCTGTTTATAATAGCATATGGAATATCTTTGTGCTGTTCCATGATCTCGGCTGCAATACGCAGAGTACGAGGACTTACGTTATCATACATAAAGCATCCTGTATCCGTGGCAATTCCAGTATAAAGGCAAATTGCTATTTCCCTTGTAATGCAGATTGCCATTTCTTTTAATATCTCATAAACCACCTGACAGGCAGCGGCAGCCTTGCCGTCAAGGCAAAGCTCCTTTGCATAGCCTGTATTTCAGTTTTGCCGGCATACTTTTCTGCAAGGCTTTCGCCAAAAAGCTTTTCATCTGCTACATCTACGGATATTATAATATCCGGTTCAAAATCATAAGCTGTATCTTCCTTTGGCAGCATGAAATTATATCTCTCAGGAATAACATCATTGCACAAAACTTTTGCACGTCTGCCAATACTCCTAAGTGCCGTGGCAAGTGCATAGCCTGAACCTATACAGTCACCATCAGGACTTCTGTGAATGAGAATATAGGCATCGCCTGCTTCCAAAAGACGCTTTGCAGTTTCTTTTACTGTAAGCTCTTTCACTGCTCTTCCTCCTCAGACAAATCTTCTACAGGTGGCTGAACATGGTGGAGCATTTCATTTATTTTTGCACTGTGTGCAATCGAATCATCTGCTATAAAATGAAGAGCCGGCACTTTACGCATTTTAATTCTATGAAAAACTTCACGCTTTATATAGCCCTCGGCACTCTTAAGGCCCTTTACAGACTGCTCAGCCTTTCCTTGACCGCTAAGACTTGATACATATATCTTGCAGTTTGACATATCTCTTGATAATTCAACTCGGACTATGCTCAAAAGCGGGTCAATTCTAGGGTCTTTAAGCTCACGAATAACAGCTGTAAGCTCTCTGAATAAATCTTCTTCTGTTCGACTTATATTAAAACTCGGCATTAATCTCTGTACTCCTCCATAATAAAGGCTTCAAAAATATCGCCTTCTTTGAAATCACGGAATTTTTCAAGTGTGATACCACACTCATAATTCTCTGCAACTTCCTTTACATCGTCCTTGAAACGCTTAAGACTGGACATCTTATCCTCTGCAATTACAACGCCGTCACGTACAATACGTATCTGACACTGTCTTGTTACCTTGCCATTTAAAACATAAGCACCGGCAACAGCACCGACATTTGAAATCTTATAGACCTGACGAACTTCAATTCTACCCATAACAACTTCACGATATTTCGGATCAAGCATACCCTTCATAGCAGTTTCTACATCTTCAATAGCATCATAAATTACACGGTATGTGCGTATCTCAACATTATCACGTGCAGCTGTTTCTTCGGCAATAAGATCCGGACGAACGTTAAAGCCAATAATAATTGCATTTGATGCACTTGCAAGCATAACATCGCTTTCCTTGATACCGCCTACACCGCCATGTATAACACGTACACGAACTTCGTCATTGGAAAGCTTTTCAAGTGACTGCTTAACAGCTTCTACAGAACCCTGTACATCTGCCTTTACTACAATATCAAGCTCCTTCATTTCTCCCTCTTCAATCTGACTAAAGAGATTATCAAGAGTTACTTTCTGGTGTTCGCCAAACTTAGCCTGTTTTGCTTCGTGCTTTCTCTGTTCAACAAGTGTCTTTGCCAAACGCTCATCTTCAACAGCATTGAAAGTATCTCCTGCTTCCGGAACTTCTGCCATACCTGTGATCTCTACTGGTACAGATGGGCCTGCACTGTTTACGACCTGACCCTTGTCATTCGTCATAACTCTTACTCTACCAACTGTTGTACCTGCAATGAGAACATCTCCAGTGTGAAGTGTACCATTCTGTACAAGCAGTGTTGCAATAGGACCTCTTCCCTTGTCAAGACGAGCTTCTACTACAGTACCCTTTGCACGGCGAGTTGAATTAGCCTTAAGCTCCTGCATTTCTGCAATAAGAAGAACATTCTCCAAAAGCTCATCTATACCTTCGCCGGTCTTAGCGGAAACAGGAACACATATAACATCGCCGCCCCAGTCTTCGCATACCATATCATACTTTGTAAGCTCTTCCTTGACTCTATCAGGATTTGCACCTTCTTTATCCATCTTATTTATAGCAACAATTACAGAAACTCCTGCTGCCTTTGCGTGGCTGATAGATTCAACTGTCTGAGGCATGATACCATCATCAGCAGCTACAACAAGAATAGCTATATCAGTAATATTTGCACCTCTTGCTCTCATTGCAGTAAATGCTTCATGGCCAGGTGTATCAAGGAATGTGATCGGCTTGCCGTCATGAACGACCTGATATGCACCGATATGCTGTGTAATTCCGCCTGCTTCGCCGTCAGTTACGTGAGCATTTCTAATTCTGTCAAGAATAGATGTCTTACCATGGTCAACATGACCCATTACGCAAACAACAGGGCAGCGTTCTTCTGTATCTTCAATATCATCGTTTTCTTCAATAAGACGTTCTTCAATTGTAACGATAACTTCCTTTTCAACCTTTGCACCAAGCTCTTCTGCAACAAGTGATGCTGTGTCAAAATCGATCTCTTCATTGATAGATGCCATAACACCAAGCAGCATGAGTCTTTTAATTACCTCTGTAGCTGTTACCTTAAGTCTTGCAGCAAGTTCACTTATTACAATATTATCAGGAATCATAACCTTTAGCTGCTGCTTTCTTGCTCTTTCCAGCTCTAAACGTCTGAGTTTATCCTGTTCTGTTTCACGCTTGTTTGAATATTTCTGCTTATTTCTCTGAGCTGACTTCTGGTTTATCTTCTGCTTCTTTGTTGAATAATTATCCTTGCTGTACTTGCCGGCAGGAGCGATTTGCTCATAACGCTGATTATATTTATCAAGATCTACATATGAACCTCTTGTATCAACAGTACGGCGTTTTTCAATTGTTGAGCTTCCGCCTGATGAAAGCTCTACTTCTACATGAAGTCTTTCACCATGCTTCTGAGCCTTTGCCTGTGGCTTTTTCTTATCATTTTTTCTGTCATTTTTATTATTGCCGCCATTTGATTTAACCTGTGGCTTTTGCTCTGGTTTTGATTCTGCTTTTGCCTCTGCCTGTGGCTTTGGCTCATTATTACGCTTATTATCAGTTTCTGCCGGCTTTGATTCACTCTTTGGCTGAATTGCCGGTTTATTATTTTCTTTTTTTACAGCTGGTTTTTCAGATTTCTTCTCTGCCTTATTCTTCTTAGGAGAATTCTTTGTTTCAGCTGCTTCTTCTGTTTTCTTTTCTGTTTTCTTCATACTTCTCTTTTCCTGTTTCTTTTCATCAGTCTTAGGTTTCTTTTCAAATGCACTTCTTGGCAAAGTACGGGTTGCAAAATATTCGTCAAAGCTATCCGTCTGCTGCTTCTGAGTAAAATGCTCAAGAGCAGTATTTATCTCCGCTTCTGTAAGACCACTGCCCGATTTTTTCTTCTTTTGTCCTTCTGAATCTATACTTTCAAAAAAAGCAATCAATTCAGCTGCTTCCATCTGCAGATCCTTTGCCACATCACTAAGTTTTCTCTTCTTCGTCATAGGCGAAACCTCCTTTTCATTTATACGCTGGTCATATACAGTCTGATATGTCAAATATGTCAAACTGCTGCAACATACTATATTATAATGCAGCAGACCTTTTTTAAGGTCATGCCGAATTTTTTAAAGTTTGCCGTCTGAAATTTCTATAAGCCTCTTTGCAAATCCTTTATCGCATACTGCAAGCACTCCTGCTTTTCTGCCAACTGCATTTGCAATATCTTCCATTTTGAATTCGATCTCACATACTGGAACATTTTGCTTTTCACAAAAAAACTCAATTTCCTTTTTGGTTTTCGGCGATATGTCTTTTGCAACAAATATCCCTTCCGCACGTCCTGCAATGATCTCTTCCTTAGCAGGATCAAAACCCATAATAAGTTTGCCTGCCTTACGGCATATTGTCAGCAGATTCAGCCATTTCTCTTTGCAGTTCATCTTTAAGCTCCTCATATACCGCATTATCTACCTTACATGAAAACGCTCTTTCAAGCCTTCTGCACTTCTGAGCCTTTTCAAAACATTCCATACTCTTACATAAATATGCACCTCTGCCAGACTTTTTTCCAGTGACATCAAGTAAAATTTCATCTTCCGGTGTTTTTATTACACGTACAAGACTTCTTTTCTCTTTCATCTCACCGCAGCCTATACACATACGCATTGGTATCTTTTTTACCTTCATGGCTTACTCCTCATCAGAATCATATGCATTATCGAGATCAATGTAAGCAGACGTTTCTCCATCAAGCATTGAAAGTTCATCTGCTGATTCCTGTATAGTTTCTTCAGCAGAATTTTCCAGTGCCTTATCTTCATCTGCAATAATATCTGCGTTTACTGTATCAGTTATTTCTGAATCGGGTAAAAGTTCACCAGCAGCTTCATTTTGAACTATTTCAAATTCCGGCTTTATGTCGATCTTAAATCCTGTAAGCTTTGCAGCAAGCTTGGCATTCTGACCACGGTTACCTATTGCCAGTGACAACTGATGATTTGGAACTACTATGCTGCAAGTGCGGTCTTTTTCTTCATTTGTGAGAACATCAACACGCAATACAGTTGCCGGTGCAAGTGCTTTTGCAATAAACTCTTCCGGCTTTTCACTGTATGGAATAATATCGATCTTTTCACCGGAAAGCTCTGCTACGATAGCGGATATTCTTGAACGCTTTGGTCCAATGCAAGCACCTACAGCATCAACATTCGGGTCATTTGACCACACTGCGATCTTTGTTCTTGAACCAGCTTCTCTGGAAATAGCCTTTATCTCAACTATACCGTCATATATTTCCGGCACAGTCATCTCAAACAAACGCTTTACAAGTTCTTTTCTTACACGGGAAATCTTTATAACCGGCTTCTTCTGCTTGTTTGCAATTGCAGTTACATATACCTTTACCATTTGACCTTCTTTAAGTACCTCGCCGGGTATCTGTTCCTTGCGGAAAAGGTATATTTCTGTATTATCATAAATAAGTGTAGCTGTACCGCCTGCTTCAACTTGTGAAACCTGACAAGTAATACATTCAAATTCCTTGTCTTCAAATTTCTCAAGAATCCTTGCACGGTTTATATCACGCAAATCGCCTTTGATAGACTGCTTTGCGGACAGTGCAGCTGCTCTTCCAAACTTGTCAATATTAAGTCTTTTCTGAACAGTACCGCCTACCATTGCATTAGGGTCGATATTTCTGGCAGCAGCTATATTTATTTCATTCTCATCAATAGGCTCATCATCTACAATAGTTTGTCTTATATACATCTCAAACTTTTTTGTGCTTGGATCAATATCAATAGTGATATTTTCCTCACAATCCGGATAAGCCTTTCTTGCTGCCTTAAGCATAGCAGTTTTTACCTTTTCAACAAGAATATCAACATCTACACTGTTTTCAGTGCCAAGTGCAGCAAGAGCCTCAAAAAAATTATTGTCCATGTCCTTTCATTCCTCCATTAAACAAAAATAAATCAAAAATCAATTTCAACATACAGCTTTACATAAGAAAGTTCAGACAGTGCAAGCTGTACAATACTTTCACTCTCAAGCTTGACAGAAATATTGTCACCATCAAAATCTGTCAGGATCCCTATCCATTCCTTTTCCCCATCAATAGGGCGAATAGAATGAGCCTTTACCATCTTGCCGATAGAATCCTCAAAATGCCAGCTCTGACACAAAACTCTTTCAAGTCCTGCTGAACCTACTTCAAGAATGTAATTCTGAGGTATAGGGTCTTTTTCATCAAGTATTTGATTTACCGGTCTTGTCATTGTTTCACAGTCATCGATCGTGATACCATTTTCATGATCAATAAATACCCTGAGATACCAGTAAGCACCTTCCTTCTCAAAGCTTACATCCCATATTTTAAATCCAAGCTCTTCTGCTATAGGCAGTACCATGTCATAGACTGATTTTTCAGTGCCGCCGAATTTTTTCAGTTTCATGTAAATCTATCCACCCTTTCCATAACATAAGCAAAAGACCGGTGGTCGCCGGTCTTTGCTTAAGTGTATGAATACATTATATCATACTTCTTTTAAAAAATCAAGAGGGCTGAGAAATTTTTTATTGAATTTCAGAAAAAGCCTTATAATATTGCTCCACCAACTAAACCTTGCCGTCAATATTTGTAAAAAATCATGTCTCGTTATACTCTTTTATGATCTCATCAATAACCGAAGACCATTCATCACGTACAACAGCCCATGAATCTTTATCGCCATTTAAAAGTGCAGTTGTTATATTATTCATTATTCCTCTTGTATCATATGTATATTCGCCATCATCAAGCATTCTGCTGCCCATTCCATAACCAAAATCAAATACCGGTGTTATATTTGCAGGATCACTATATTCACATAATGCGTCATACTGCTCCTCAGTCACATATTTTTTTAATACGCCACCGGCGTTTCTTTCCGGTATAAGTGCCTTCTGTCTGCTGTCTGCAACATATTCATCTATAATGGATGCAAGTCTTTCACATCTTATATAAGCACCTACTGCCGCACCATTTTCAGAATTTTTAACAAGCATCTTTGCACCGAAATTACAATTCAGATAGTATTTATCCGCATCAGGTGATTTTGGAAACGGCACTACCATAATATCATTACTTTCCACAAAGCCTTCTTCATTTATATCAGGATCAGAATCATTTTGAATATTTGAATCACTAAGTGCCCAATCCGACATCGCAAAAAACAGAGTGGAGCCGTCACTTTTCAAATATCCATTCCATTCAGGGTCATATAGTTTTCTTTTCATGATCTCTTCCATAACATTTTCAGCAGATTCAATTTGTGGACTTTTTATATTGTTTGAAAACTTTTCACCATCGTAATTTATAACAGTTTCGCCGGTTGACTGTATCATAGCCTGTCCAAACCAGCCATTTATACCGTATCGTGTTTCATCATCACGAGCATTGCTTACAAATGTAGTCATCATATCCATAAATACATCCCAATCCCACTTGCCTTCTTCATAAAGTTCATATGGATCAGGCAGACCATTTTCTTCGCACATACTTCGGCTGTATGTGATAACAAGCGGAGTTGCAATATTATATGGAACAACATAATGACTGCCTTTGTATTCATACATATCAAGAATATCTTCCATACCGTCCCAGATGTCATCTTCAAAATCTATATAGTCATCAAGCGGCTGATATTGATTTTTTACTACACCATTTGGCAAAGCTTCCCATTCATAAGGAAACATATCCACAGGGTCACCGCTGAGTATACGGCTTGCAAGAACATCAAATTTATTTTCACTTGTACAGCTGATATATTCAACCTTGCCGCCATACTTTTCTTCAAAAAGAGATAGTGCCACACTTCTGTCCTGATTGTTTATAGGGTTTACATCATAATAAGAAAGCCAGTAAATAGTGCTTCCCTTTACTTCCTCAAGATTAGGATCACTTTCGATATAATCATCAGCAAGAGAAACATCTATCTTAAATTCATCATTCTCTTTATAAAATGAATCGCTGTTATTTCCAGAGTTTGAATCTCCTCCGCACGCCGAAAACATAAAAACTGATGATAATACCAGAAACAACGAACACATTCGATTTAGATTATTCATATATGATCACTACCTTTCATGTGTATCTAAAAATTTGAAAAAAACTTAAATTTGCCAAAAAGACATGCGAATTATCCTATGAATACAGGTTCTCAAAAAGTGCTGCTGCAAATAAAAGCCACAGCAGCACTTTTTTTGAAAAAATTCTTTAGTTATCTAACTTTAGCACCACAGGGCAGACTCTGATCAGGAAATACTACCTTTGCACTGCCATCAGCTGCATCTGCTGCACATATCATGCCGTTGCTCTCTACTCCGCAAAGCTTTACAGGCTTAAGGTTTGCAACTATCATTACCTTTTTACCTATAAGATCTTCCGGCTTATACCACTGAGATATACCGGATACTACCTGTCTGCCTCCCATACCGTCATCAAGCTGAAGGCATAAAAGCTTCTTGGATTTCTTAACCTTTTCACAGGCAGTTACCTTTGCAACTCTTAAATCTATCTTTGCAAAATCATCAAACTCAATTTCAGGAAGTACAGGCTGAACTTCTGCCTCCTCTTCCTTTTCTTCCTTAGGCAGATTTTGGCTTATAATTGTATTAAGCTCTTCAATTTCCTTTTCAACATCAATTCTTGGGAAAATAATAGCACCCTTCTTTACTTCCACATCAGCACGCAATACGCCAAATTTACCAGCATTTTCATATGTTCGCTCGTTTTCCAAAGCACCAATCTGTTCCCATATTACAGGCATTGTAGTCGGCATAAATGCTGAAAGAAGAGTAGAAATAATTCTAATAGTATCAAGCAGATTATAAAGCACTGTTGCCAGACGTATCTTATTGGATTCATCTTTTGCCAACACCCATGGAGCAGTTTCATCAATGTACTTATTTGCTCGAGAAACCACCTTGAATATTTCAGCAAGTGCAAGATTAAGCTGGGTCTGGTCAATAAATCCATCAACAGCACCGCAAAGAGATGTTGCTGCTGCAATAAGCTCATCGTCAAATTCTCCTGCCTGACGCTCTGCCGGCAATTTTCCGCCAAAATATTTATCGACCATTGCAACGGTACGTGAAACAAGATTGCCCAAACCATTAGCAAGATCAGAATTTATACGGTTGATCATGATTTCATTTGAAAATGAACTATCTGCACCAAGTGCCATTTCTCTTAAAATATGATAACGAATGGCATCTGCTCCATAACGCTCGCCCAAAACCAAAGGATCAACAACATTGCCAAGAGATTTACTCATCTTCTGACCGTTGAATGTTATCCAACCGTGAACAGCAAGGTGTTTCGGCAGAGGCAGATCAAGTGCCATAAGCATTGCAGGCCAGATAATGGCATGAAAACGCATAATATCTTTTGCTACCATATGAACATCGGCAGGCCAGTAATGATCATAATCATTGTATGCATCATTATAAAATCCCAGTGCTGAAATATAATTAGACAGTGCATCGATCCACACATACACAACGTGTTTTTCATCAAATGTAACAGGAATACCCCATTTGAATGATGTTCTTGATACACACAGATCTTCAAGACCGGGCTTTATAAAATTATTTACAAGTTCAGTAGCTCTTGTCTTTGGCTGTAAATAATCAGTTTCAGTCAGCAGCTTTTCAATACGCTCTGCAAACGGTGACATTGTAAAGAAATATGCCTCTTCCTTCGCTTCAACTACATCACGTCCGCACTCAGGACATTTACCATCCACAAGCTGAGAATCTGTCCAAAAGCTTTCGCAAGGTGTACAATATTTGCCCTTATATTCTCCCTTGTATATATATCCCTTATCATACAGTTCTTTGAATATCTTTTGTACAGTTTCAATATGGTAATCATCTGTAGTACGAATATAGCGGTCATAGCTTATATTCATGTATTGCCAAAGATTTTTGAAAACAGCTACTATTTCATCAACGTATTCTTTAGGAGTAATTCCCTTTTCAGCCGCTTTCTGTTCAATTTTAAGACCATGTTCATCAGTGCCTGTCAGAAACATGACATCATAACCCTGCATACGTCTATAACGAGCAATGGAATCACACGCTACCGTAGTATAGCAATGTCCGATATGAGGATTGCCGGACGGATAATATATAGGTGTTGTGATATAATATTTTTTACAATTTTTACACATAGTGTATCTCCTCCTTAATGAAATTCTTGTGCCATGCACTTTTAATTATTATTATAACATAAAAATTTTATTTTGTCATCAAAAAAATAAAATTTTTTTCTTTATCCAGCACTGTCCGTCCTACAAGCACAAGCGTATTTTACAAATAAACATTTTATATTGAGAGAAATTTGTGGGAAATAACAGTTGATTTTTCTGCTGAAATCTAATATACTATAATATATATAATAAAATTATAATAATTTGAAAGGAGTCAGGAGATTAAAAGAACACCTCCTGTGTGAAGAATATGAGTTTTAAAGTAGTAAAATTCGGCGGAAGCAGTCTTGCAGATGCAGAACAGATGAAAAAAGCTGCAAATATTATAAAGGCTGACAACAGTCGCCGTTATGTTGTGCCATCTGCACCAGGCAAAAGATTTTCAGACGATATAAAGGTAACAGATCTCTTATATAAATGTTATGATCTAGCAGAGAAAGGCGATAATTTCAGTGATGTTCTGGAGGAGATCCACAATCGTTATCGTGAGATTATTTCCGGTTTGGAAATGGATTTTTCTATTGATGAAGATATAAAGATAATCGAAAACAACTTTAAAAAACGCTATGGCAGCAATTATGCTGCCAGCCGTGGTGAATATTTAAACGGTAAAGTTATAGCTGCTTATCTTGGTTTTCCTTTTGTGGACGCTGCCGATGTGATCTTCTTCTGTGAAGACGGAAGCCTTGATCAGGAAAAGACATCAGGAGCAATCAGAAATGCCCTTAAAGATAAGGAATATGCCGTAATTCCCGGATTTTATGGCTGCGGTGCTGATGGATATGTAAAAACATTCTCTAGAGGCGGTTCTGATGTTACAGGTTCTATAGTAGCAGGTGCAATGAGAGCATCTCTTTATGAAAACTGGACAGATGTATCCGGTTTCCTTGTAGCAGACCCAAGAATTGTAAAAAATCCTGAGCCTATTAAAACTATCACTTATACCGAACTCAGAGAGCTTTCATATATGGGTGCATCCGTACTGCATGAAGAAGCTATTTTCCCGGTACGTTCTGCCGGAATTCCTATCAATATTAAAAACACAAATGACCCTTCTGCACCGGGTACAATGATCGTTCCAGAAAGCCATGACGAAGAAGTAAGTGCATATACAATTACAGGTATCGCAGGAAAGAAAAATTTCTCTGCTATAAATCTTCACAAGGACAGAATGAACAGCCAAATAGGTTTCTGCCGTGACGTACTTGATGTACTTGCAGAAAATGGAATTTGCATTGAGCATATGCCGTCAAGCATTGATTCAATGACAGTAATCATTGACAGCAAACACCTATCCGGCAAACAAAGCGATTTGCTGACTCAAATACGCAAAAGAGTTAATCCGGACGATATGTATGTAGAAGAAGGTATAGCACTTGTAGCAATAGTTGGACGAGGTATGCGTAGAACAAGAGGTACGGCTGCAAGAATATTTGCTGCTCTTGCACACGCAAGAATCAATGTAAAAATGATTGATCAAGGTTCAAGTGAACTTAACATTATTGTTGGTGTAAATGAAGAAGACTTTGAACAGGCTGTACGCTGTATTTACGATATTTTTGTAACAGCGGCTGAGCAATAATAAAAGCTTTTTAATAAATAATAAATTCCGCTTATAAACGCCCGGCGTAAAATTTTAAGCGGAATTTTTATTATTTTTTCTGTTTTTTAAATTTTTAACATCTACCATTAAGTATTGAAAATATTTCCACAGATATTTTATCAACACACTTTCCTACTGCTTTCAACAGCTATTCATACACTTTTCAACCATGTTTTCAACACTCTGTTGAAACTCAAAAGCTCAATAATACGTTCAATTTGCAGAATTGATTACAATATAGTAACATTTTTTGAGGAATACGGATTTTTTAGTATCTGTTTTGTAATATTCGCCCTATCTTTCCAACACGGTATTCAACAGAGTGTTGAAACAGCTGTTGAATACTATGGGAAAGTCTTGGGAAAACTATTTCCGTTCATAGGAAAAACCAAGTATTTTCCACATATTTTACCAATGTTAAAAAGTCAACTTTTTAGAATAAAACAGTATGGAAAACTCATACTATTTCTACATTGCACATTGTGCAAAAGTTATTTTTCAACAATTTAACAATATTAAAATGAGGTGAATCCTATGAAAAAATGGCTCTCACTTACAGCAGCACTGCTCTGCCTTGCTTGTTGTATGACAGGCTGCGGAGAAAACAATGACAACGTAAATTCAAATGACAAAACGGATGTAACTACAGAAACATCTTCTATATCTGAATCCGAAACAGCTACTGAAAGAATTACAGACACTTCTTCCGATGATAGCGGCATTGTAAACGATGTTATAACAGATGCTGGTGATATGGTAGAAGATATTGTTACCGATGCCGGAGATGTGGTTGACGACATAATTCCTAATGGCAATGACACATCAGAAAATAGTACAGATAAAACCAAATAAGTATTTTTGAAGCTGCTGTTATGAATTACAGCAGCTTTTACTTTTCTAAAATAGCGTCTTTTTCATAATAATTATAATGCTGAAATATTCTGTACTTGCAATTTGATTTTATTTATGGTAAAATAATAAAGTCAATTAAGTATAAAGAAGGTAGTGATATAATGTCTTGCAAAGATAAATTTATACAAATATATGAAGAAAACATAACTCGTCCCGGTTCTGATAAACTGCTTGCATGGCTTTGTTCTGACAGCAGCGATTTTTTTACTGCTCCATCAAGCACACGATTTCATGGCTCATATGAAGGCGGACTTGTAGAACACAGCGTTAATGTGTACGAATGTCTTAAAGATTATCTCAGCCGTACAAGAACGAAAGAGCTTTATGGCATGGACTATTCAGAAGAGTCTATCGCTATAGCGGCTTTGCTGCATGATCTTTGCAAGGTTAATTTCTATGCAACAGACTACCGCAATGCTAAAAATGCTCATGGTGTATGGGAAAAGGTTCCGTATTATACAATACACGATGAGCTGCCATATGGTCACGGCGAAAAGTCAGTATACATTATTTCTGGATTTATGCGTCTTTCACGTGAAGAAGCTTTTGCTATTCGATTCCACATGGGTTTTTCCGGTAATGAAGATAAAGGTCTTGTTGGACAGGCTCTGGAAAAATTTCCTCTTGCACTTGCATTGAACGTTGCTGATATGGAAGCATCTTACTTTATTGAAGGCTCTCATAAGTAAGATGAATCGCTTCTTCTATATTTTACGGTATTTATATTATTATAGTCAACGTCAAAAATAATTTGACGTTGACTATAATAACTTATTTAAATTGCCTTGCACATCCGCACGCTTATGCGTGCTGCGTGCAGATCGGCAAATAGCAAACACCAAAAATTTTTGTTGTTTGCTATAAATATATATTAAAAAAATGGAGGTTTTATCAAATGCATTGGTATGACAACGCTATTATGTATCACATTTACCCACTTGGTTTCTGTGGTGCACCTAAAGTAAATGACGGTGGAGAAATTGTAAATCGACTTGAAAAAGTTAGAGAGTGGATTCCACATCTCAAGGAATTGCAAATTGACGCTGTTTATTTCGGTCCTGTATTTGAATCCGCTGAACATGGATATGATACTACAGACTATAAACTCATTGACCGCAGACTTGGCACAAATGAGCTTTTTAAAAGTATCTGTGATGAACTTCATGCAAACGGTATCCGTGTTATACTTGACGGTGTATTCAATCACGTAGGACGCAACTTCTGGGCGTTTAAAGATGTTCAGGAAAAAGGTCAGGCATCACCATATTGCAGTTGGTTCGCTGGTCTTAATTTCGGCGGAAGCAGTCCATGCGGTGATCCGTTCTGGTATGAAGGCTGGAATGGATTCTACAACCTTGTAAAACTCAATCTTCATAATCAGGACGTTTGCAATCACCTGATCGACGCTGTAGGCTATTGGATGGATGAATTTAAAATTGACGGTATCCGTTTTGATGCAGCTGACTGTGTAGACTTTGGATTCTTTAAACAAATCAGAAGCTTCTGCAAGGGTAAAAATCCTGAATTCTGGCTCATGGGTGAAATCATTCATGGCGATTACAACCGTTGGGCAAATCCTGAAATGCTCGACAGTGTAACAAACTATGAATGCCACAAGGGAATTTATTCTTCCCACAACGATAAAAACTATTGGGAAATAAATTATTCTATCAATCGTCAATTTGGCAATGGCGGAATTTACAAGGGATTACAGCTCTACAGCTTTGTTGATAACCACGATGTAGACCGTCTTGCAAGCAAATTGACTGATGCAAGATACAGAAAACTTTGTTATACACTTATGTATTGTATGCCCGGAATCCCATCTATATACTATGGCAGTGAATATGGTGTTGAAGGCAGACATGAAAACAATTCAGATGACGGACTTAGACCATGTCTTGAGCTTTCTCAGCTTGAAGCTACTGGTGACAGAGATCTTTACCGTCATATTGTAAAGCTTGGAAGAATTTATAAAGCTTATCCAGAACTTAGAACAGGCAATTTTGAAACAATACAAGTACAAAACAGACAGCTTTTATTCCGCAAAGAATGCGATGGCAGAAATGTTTATGTTGCACTCAATCTTGATGATCAATCATATTGGCTGAATTTCCGTCCAAACTGCGGCAGTCTGGTAGATGTGCTGTCCGGTACTCCAATCAATATTGACAATGGCAATGCAAGTGTTGAAATGCCGCCATTTTCCAGCATGATATTTGTTGAGGACGATATTGTAAACGGAATGCCTGAGCCTGAAAGAACGCCTATTGAAGAAGCTGTACAGGAAACTATAGAAATTGGCGGAAGATATCGTCACTACAAGGGCGGAGAATATGAAGTTCTTACTCTTGCACAGCATACAGAAACAAATGAGGAACTCGTTGTTTATAAAAACATTGAAAATGGTCATATTTGGGCAAGACCTAAGACTATATTCCTTGGCGATGCAAACGGCATAAAGAGATTTGTAAAGCTTTAATAATTATCATGGAACATAATACAATAAAAGGTGCTATTCTTGACCTTGACGGAACTTTGCTCGATTCAATGAATGTTTGGCATTCTATAGATATAGAACTTGTTAAAAAATATAATATAGATTCACCCGAACTTATATCCAAAATGGCAAAGGAAATGACTATAAACGAATTTGCAGAATTCTTTGTAAATACATTTTCCCTGCCGACTACTCCAACAGATATTATAAATGAAATAGAACAGATGATGGCTTATAAATATGAAACCTCTATACCACTAAAAGATGGAGCAGAGGAATTTCTTATGGGTCTGGATAAAATGGGCATAAAATATGGTATTGCCACAGCCACTTATCCTGCCCTTGCAAAAGCTGCCATTGACAGACTTGGTCTTGACTCAAAAATACAATTTATGCTTACGGAATCCGAGCTTAATACAAGCAAAAATGAACCATATATATACTATGAAGGTGCAAAGCATCTGGGTCTTGGTAAAAGACAAATACTTGTTGCCGAAGACGCATTGCATAGTATTCTTACTGCTAAAAAAGCTGGTTTTTTCACTGTTGGTGTGTATGACTCTGCAACTCCATTTGAGGAATGGCAGCAAATTTGTTCAAACGCCACTATATCAGTAAAAAAACTTATTGATATTTTAAAACTAATCTAAAGGAAAAATAATATGGATATAGAGCTTAGCTGTGAACCGCTTACAGGCGGGATATATGTTTATTCAAGCAAAGAGCATAGATTCGGCACTGATGCATTTCTTTTAGCAAGCTTTTCCGGCTGGCGAAAGAAAGATCTTGTCGCCGACCTTGGGACAGGCTGTGGTATAATACCTATGATAATGCAAAGATGTGATCCACCTAAGCACATCTGGGGAATAGAAATACAGGAACAAGGCATAAAACAGTTTAAATTAGGCATTGAAAAAAGCAATATAGACAGCAGCAAAATAACACCTGTACTTGCTGATTTAAAGTTCCTATGGAACAACGCTCCACTTGGCAAATGCGATTTAGTAACATGTAATCCGCCATACAAAGCATATCAGGCAGGTATAGAAAGCAGTCTTACAGCTCAAAAAATTGCCCGTCATGAAGTGCTTTGCA
This sequence comes from uncultured Ruminococcus sp., assembly GCA_937907215.1. GTDB lineage: Bacteria > Bacillota > Clostridia > Oscillospirales > Ruminococcaceae > Ruminococcus_C. The sequence continues at coordinate 2,565 of CALESG010000009.1, read as the reverse complement.
ATATTTACGATGTATGTACTTCAGCAAGCAGGCTTTTAAAATTTGGCGGAAGATTGTGCATATGCAATAGACCTGAACGGCTGTCAGACTGTATAGATGCTATGAAAAAAAGCGGCATTGAACCAAAGCGTTTAAGATTCGTTTCAAAAAATCCTGAATCTGCACCGTGGCTCTTTCTACTTGAAGGAAAAAAGGGAAGCAAACCATTCATGCAGGTAGAGCCACAGCTTTATATCCGTACAGATACAGGAGATTCAGATGAAGTGCGAAGTCTTTACCAACCATTTCCACGAGAGGACAGTAAAAGATGAGCGGAACACTTTACATAATAGGAACACCTATTGGCAACTTAGAAGATATAACACTGCGACAGCTAAGAATGCTTGAAGAAGTAGACTTTATAGCTGCCGAGGACACAAGAGTAACCAGAAAGCTTCTAAGTCATTATAATATAAAGACTCCAACAGTAAGCTTTCATGAACATAGCGGAGAAGCAGGAGCTAAAAGAATAGCTGCAAGAATCCTTGAAGGTGAAAACTGCGGAATAGTTACAGATGCCGGTATGCCATGCATATCAGACCCTGGAGAGCCTTTGATAAAGCTTTGCTACGATATGGGCATACACGTAACAGTAGTACCCGGTCCAAGTGCTGTAGTGACTGCTATTGCATTGGCTGGTCAAGCATCCGGACAATTTGTATTTGAAGGATTTTTGCCTGTTCCTAAAAAAGAAAGATTAGAACGGCTCAAAAGACTGAGTATTGAAACAAGGACGATAATATTATATGAAGCTCCTCATAAGCTTTTGAAAACACTTAATGATTTAAGTGAAGTATTAGGCAGTGAGAGAAATATATCCATTTGCAGAGAGCTTACAAAGGTACACGAAGAAGTAATTCGCACCACTATAGGCAATGCTAAAGCACATTATGAAGAACATGAGCCACGTGGTGAATATGTTCTTATAATTGCAGGAGCAGATAAACCTGAATTCACTGAAAAAACATATACTCTTGAAGATGCAGCAGAAATTGCAAAGAATTATGCTGAAAATGACGGCATGAAAAAACGTGACGCTTGTAAAAAAGCGGCAGAAGAAACCGGATTTAGAAGCAATGAAATTTATGGGGCAATGTAGGATATTCTATCATAGCCTTAGTGAAATCTTAATTAAGGAGTGAAAGAAAAATGCCACGATTTTTCGTTGAAAAAGTAAACTCTGATATTATCAGCATAACCGGAGAAGATGCAAATCATATAGGCAGATCGCTGCGTATGAGAATAGGCGATGCAATTACAGTTTGTTCAGAGGGAAAAGATTATTATTGTCAAATCTTAAATATATCTTACGATGAAGTGAAACTTAAAGTTTTATCTTCAGAACTTTGTGCAGCTGAACCTACTGTGAATCTTACGCTTTATCAGGCAATGCCAAAGTCAGACAAAATTAGCACAATTATTCAAAAATCCGTTGAATTAGGTGCGGTACGTATTGTTCCAGTTATTACTAAACGGTGTGTGGCTCGTCCAACCAAAAAAGAATTTGAAAAAAAACTGCCACGTCTACAGAAAATTGCTGAAGCAGCTGCAAAACAGTCGGGAAGAGGAATAATCCCTGTTGTTTCACCACTTATTACTTTTGACGAAGCTATAACAGAGATGAAAAATTCTGACGCTGCAATGCTATTTTATGAAGAAGGCGGAGTTAAATTTAATGAAGTTCCGCTTGAAAATGCATATAATATTTCTATTTTCATAGGTAGTGAAGGCGGACTTGATCCATTTGAAGCAGAAGCCGCAAAAAATAATGGCATCCATAATGTATGGCTTGGCAACAGAATTCTACGATGTGAAACTGCTCCCATCGCTGTTATATCCGTGCTTATGCACCTTACTGGTAATATGTGATAACATCATGTAATTTCTGTGATTTTCTATAAAAAGTGTATGAATAGTACTTGTATTTTTAAAATATATGTGGTATAATATATTTAACAGGTTTAATCTCGGTGCTGCGGACCGTGACTGTCAATAAATTTTCCGCAGAGAAAGAGGTATTATTATGAAGGCAAGTACAATTGTAGCAATTATTTTATCAACAGGAGCAGTAGTTCTGGCAACACTCCTTATGCTGTCAAAGAAGAAAAAAAGAAAAGCTTGTGACGATAGCTATACTTGCGATATTGATGGACTCGATTGTTGCTGTATAGATGACGATGAACTTGATGATATCTGTGACAGTGCTGCTGATAGCATTGACGATGTCAAAGATGCAATCGATGATGTGATTGATGATATTGCTGACTAATTTAAATTGTATATAATATAAACCGCCTTCTTTTTAAAGCAAGGCGGTTTTATTTTTATATAAATATATTTATAGATAAAAATAAAAAAGCGAACTACTTATTAAATAGTTCGCTTTGTATGTGGCTCCCCCAGTTGGACTCGAACCAACGACAACTCGGTTAACAGCCGAGTGCTCTACCGACTGAGCTATGGAGGAATATAAGTATCGGCGCCGACCGATTTTCCCAGGACGTCGCCGTCCAAGTATCGTAGGCG
>CALESG010000008.1 GCA_937907215.1 uncultured Ruminococcus sp. | reverse complement strand
ACCGGTGCAATTGATGCGTACTATGATTATTGTTATGGTAAGCTTGAGTATCGTACAGTTTATTTTGAAACGCAAGAGCTGCCTGTTGAAAATTATCAGGGCAATGCAGTAGTGAATTATACAGATTCAGAAACACCTTATACAAGAATTATAGAGCATAAGCATTTTGAATACGGCATTGAACCAACAACAGTCATTTCCAAGGAATATCCAAAGGAATGGCAGGAGGGTGATGAACCTTATTATCCTGTAAATAATGAAAAGAATCAGGAGCTTTATAACAAATATGCGGCTCTTGCAGCAAAAAATGACAAGGTTTTGTTTGGTGGTCGTCTGGGTGAATATAAGTATTATGATATGGATAAAGTTATTGAAAGTGCACTTAATACTGTATCAGTTATTTTTAAATAAATGTGACATAGCTTTTCCTTATCTACGGAACATAGGTTGAATAATGAAGCAGTCTGTGTTAGAATATGATCAAGGGAGGTAATAGACATGAATAATTATGTTACAGGTTCAACGATCAAAACCTTAAGAGAATCAAAAAAACTTACACAAGCACAACTTGCAAATATGATTTCTGTAAGTGATAAGGCTGTTTCACGCTGGGAAACGGGAAAAGGTTTTCCTGATGTATCATTGCTTGAACCCTTATCAAAAGCACTTGGAATATCTGTAATAGAACTGATTTCAGGCGATAGGATCACAAATAGAAACATATCGAGTAATATGAAGCGTTCAAAATTTTACGTTTGTCCTATATGCGGCAATGTAATTCATTCCATGGGTGAAGCTCTTGTCAGCTGCTGCGGAATAACACTTCCTTGTTTGGAAGCAGAAGAAACAGATATTGATCATCACATGAACGTTGAATATATTGAGGATGAGTCGTATATCACAATTAAACACGAAATGACAAAACAACATTATATTTCATTCATTGCCTATGTGACTTTGGACAAAATTGAAATCAAAAAGCTTTATCCAGAGGGAAATGCTGAATCAACATTTTTTATTCGAGGTAATGGAGAACTTTATTGTTATTGCAACCGCCACGGTTTATTAAAGCAGAAGTTTATTCGTAAATATTAACATCAGCATCATAAAAATATAAATAGACAAAATTTTCGTAAACTATTGCAATTTTAGAAAAAATAGGTTATAATAAGTATGAGAGTGCGATAGGCACTGCTTTATAACTTCTTAGGAGGAAATGAAATGTTAGTATCTGCAAAGGAAATGATGGAAAAGGCTCGTGACGGCAAATATGCTGTAGGTCAGTTCAACATCAACAATCTGGAATGGACAAAGGCTATCCTGAACACAGCACAGAAGCTGGAATCACCTGTAATTTTGGGTGTATCTGGTGGTGCTGGTAAGTACATGACAGGCTTTAAGACTGTAGCTGCAATGGTAAAGGCTATGGATGAATCTCTTGGTATCACTGTACCAGTTGCTATTCACCTTGATCACGGCACATATGATCAGTGTTATGACTGCATTAAGGCAGGATTTACTTCTATTATGTTTGACGGTTCACATTTTCCAATTGAGGAAAATATTGCCAAGACAAAGGAGTTAGTTGCGGTAGCTCATAAGCTTGGTCTGTCTATCGAAGCTGAAGTAGGCGCTATCGGCGGTGAAGAAGACGGCGTTGTTGGCAAGGGCGAATGTGCAGATCCACAGGAATGCAAGACAATTGCTGATCTTGGCGTAGATATTCTTGCTGCTGGTATCGGCAATATCCACGGTGTATATCCTGACAATTGGGAAGGTCTGTCTTTTGAGACTCTCGCTGCTATCAAGGATACAGTAGGTGATATGCCTCTGGTTCTCCACGGTGGTACTGGTATTCCTGATGACCAGATTCTCAAGGCTATTTCTCTGGGCGTTGCTAAGATCAATGTAAATACAGAGTGCCAGCTGGTATTCGCTGAAGCTACAAGAAAGTATATCGAAGAAGGCAAGGATCTTAAGGGCAAGGGCTTTGACCCAAGAAAGCTTCTCCTGCCAGGTTACGAAGCAATTATGGCTAAGGTTGAAGAGAAGATGAATCTCTTTGGTTCTGTTGGCAAGGCTTTCTAATTAAAGCCTTAAGCCTAAGAATTTCTTGAATTGCAAATAAAAAGGCTGTTGCAGTGATTTTGATCTGCAACAGCCTTTTTGTTATTTTTATTTACAAAATAAGCGCAATGCCCTCTAGCAGAGGGCATTGTATACTTTAAATGATTAAAAAGTAAGAACTTGTTCTCATAATTATAATTATTCTCTCAATGATGCACCTATATCGCCTAAAGCTTTAAGCACACGTTTCATAGCAGCGTCTGCCTGTTCATCGGTAAGAGTACCTTCATGTGAACGCATACTGATAGAGAATGATACACTCTTCATACCGTCTGCGATTTGCTTGCCTTTATATACATCAAACAGTGTAACTTTTTCAAGAACTTTGCCTACAGCATTTTTGATAGCCTTTTCCATAGTTCCAACAGGCAGTGAATCTTCACATGTGAGTGATAGATCTCTTGTAATAGCCGGGAATTTCGGGCTTGGCTGGTAGGTAACTTCTGTTACAGAAAGAGGCATCATTTCGTTTATATTCATTTTAGCTACATAAACTCTAGTGCCAAAACCGTATGTTTCCTGTACAGACGGGTGGATTTCTCCCACATAACCAATAGCATTTCCATTGCACATGATTATTGCACTTCTTCCAGGGTGCAATGCACAAGTATCTTCAAAAGTGTTGTCTTCAGAACATCTTACATATTCGAAGTCATATATTCTGAGTTTGCTAAGAAGTGCATCAATAGTTCCTTTTATGTCAAAGAAATCAATGTCATCTCCATACATACCAACAGTAAGGCGATTAGGTTCATTAGGAAGTTTGCCTTCTTCTGTAGGAATATACTCTTTTCCGATTTCAAAAAGCTTTACATTTGCATTGCGGTTTTTATAATTGCCCGCAAGAATATCAAGCATAGATGGAAGAGCAGTTGTTCGCATAATACTTGTATCTTCACCAAGCGGATTTGTAATGGTAATAGTATTTCTAAGCTTGCTGTCAGCCGGAAGACATATTTTATCAAAGCACTTAGGTGATGTGAATGAATAGGTAAGGATACCATAACAGCCTAGAGATACCATTGTATTTTCAATAGTTCTCAGATATTTCTGCTCAGGAGTCAGTGATGCATTTGCAGCACCGGTGAGTACTGTTGACGGAATATTATTATAGCCGTAAATACGTGCAACTTCCTCAGCAATATCAGCAGGACGTTCAAGGTCTATTCTAAAGCTTGGAGAAATGCACTTTCCATTTTCAACTTCAATATCAAGGCTTTTTAAAATTTTGATCATTTCTTCCTCAGAAATATCAGTACCGAGGAATCCATTTATCCAGTTTGAATCAAATGGGATCTCATTTCTTGGCTTTATGTTTTTAACAATGTCAATGTGAGTATTTATAGGCTCACCTGCACCGAGCACTTCAACGAGTTGTAAAGCACGTGTAAGTGAACGCATACAGCCTTCAACGTCAAGACCCTTTTCATAACGTGCAGAAGCATCTGTTCTCATGCCAAGTTTTTTAGCTGTACGACGTACTTGTACAGGTTCAAAATATGCAGATTCAAATACAACTGTTGTAGTGTCGTCCATTATACCGCTATATTCACCGCCCATAATTCCGGCAACAGCGATAGGCTTTTCAGAGTCAGCAATTACAAGCATTTCAGAAGAGAGCTTTCTTTCTTGATCGTCAAGAGTTGTTATTGTTTCGCCATCTTTTGCATTTCTTATAATAATGTGAGAATCTTTTACATAACGCAGGTCAAAAGCGTGCATAGGCTGACCATATTCAAGCATTACATAATTTGTAATATCAACCAGATTATTTATAGGACGGATACCGCTTGCACGCAGACGTTCACGCATCCATCTAGGTGATGGACCTATTTTTACATTTTTTACAATTCCTGCCGCATAATGAGGACAGAGAGTTTCATTTTCTATATCAACTTTAAGATAGTTGTTTATATCATCCGGAATGCCTTTAAAAGAAGGTGATTCAAGGCAAAGTTCTGTGTCGAATGTAACAGCAGCTTCTCTTGCAAGACCTACTACAGACAAGCAATCTGGACGGTTAGACGTTATTTCAAATTCAACAGATGTATCATTAAGTCCAATTGCTTCGTGTATATCCTGACCAATCTCACAATCTTCATTTATCAGAAAGATTCCATCAGCAATTGCATAAGGGAAATCATGAGTTGTAAGACCGAGTTCACCAAGAGAGCAGAGCATACCGCAGCTTTCAACACCTCTTAGTTTACCCTTTTTGATTTTTATTCCACCCGGCAGTTCAGCACCTACCAGAGCAACAGGAACGATGTCACCTGCACTTACATTAGGAGCACCGGTAACTATTTGGAGAGGAGCATCTTTTCCAACATCTACTTGACAGACAACCAAGTGGTCTGAATTTTCATGTGGTACAACAGATAAGAGCTTGCCTACAACAACATTTTTGATTTCGCTGCCCTCTGTTTCATAACACTCAACTTTAGAACCGCTCATAGTCATGCCGGAGCAGAACTCAGCAATCGGAATATCTTTCTTTATATAATCAGAAAGCCATTTCATAGATAAATTCATTGTCTTATTCTCCTTTCCGTTTTATCAGAATTGTTCAAGAAAACGATAGTCATTTTCAAATAAAAGACGCATATCGCTTATATTATATCGACGCATAACGATTCTTTCAAGACCCAAACCAAAAGCAAAGCCCGAATATACGCTGCTGTCAATACCGCATCCTTCGAGTACCTTTGGGTGAACCATACCTGCACCGAGCAGTTCGATAAATCCTTCGTTCTTACAGATTCTGCAACCCTTGCCGTGACAATTAAAGCACATAACGTCAACTTCAGCACTTGGTTCAGTGAAAGGGAAGTGGTGAGGTCTTAAACGAATAGTACATTCTTCACCGTAAAGACGCTTCATAAGCATTTCAAGTGTACCCTTTAAATCAGCCATTGTGATTCCCTTATCAACAACAAGACCTTCAACTTGATGGAATAAAGGAGAATGTGTAGCATCTACAGCATCAGAGCGGAATACACGTCCGGGAGAGATTACACGTATAGGAGGTTTTTTATTTTCCATAACGTGAACCTGTACAGAAGATGTCTGAGTACGCAGAAGAATGTTATCTGTAATATAGAATGTGTCCTGAGTATCTCTTGCCGGATGATCTGGAGGAAGGTTTAGAGCTTCAAAGTTATAATAATCATATTCAACTTCAGGACCATCTGCAATTTCAAATCCCATACCCAGGAAAATTTCTTTTATTTCATTTTCTACAATTGAAAGCGGATGCAGACTTCCTACAGATTGCTTTTTACCAGGAAGTGTTACATCTATAGTTTCTGATCTAAGCTTTGCCTCTGTTTCAAGCTTTGCAATTTCACTTTGTTTTTCAGAAATTGACTTTTCAATTGAACTGCGTACTTCATTTGCAAGCTGTCCTATTACAGGTCTTTCTTCTGAACTTAATTTGCCCATCTGCTTGAGAATTGCAGTTAATTCGCCTTTTTTTCCAAGATACTTTACACGCAGAGTATCAAGAATTTTAGCATCTTTTACAGCTGCAAGCTTTTCAGCAGCTTCTAAGCGTATTGCTTCCAGTTGTTCTCTCATATTATAAATCAATCCTTTCACGGCATCGCCGTATAATATTAGAACTTGTTTTTTAAGCTGTTAGGAAACGGTAATAAAATAAAAAAATCTTGTCCTGAAAACAGGACAAGACATAACTTGTTAATAACCACCCATTTCCCAAGAGCCAACACTCTCTTGTCTTTAACGCAGACATAACGTCTAAGCCTACAGCTAAAAAAGTTTCAGCAAAGCCACTCGGAAGTGAACTTCAAAATCAATGTAAACGGCACATTTCCAGCCACGATATGCCTCTCTTGAGATTACATTTTGATTTTTACTCTCTTCGTCACAGTGTTATATTAGTATTATAGTAAATTTTCTAAAAAAAATCAAGCCTTTTCTTGAAATTTAACAATTTTTGTGATAAAATAATAAAGATGGTGTTATATAAATGACATTAAAGAATATATTTTTAATCAATTAAAAAGGAGATTTTAATTATGACAGATCATTTTACAGAATGTCTTGTAAAGAAGATACCGGATTCAAGTGATAATTTAAAAAAGTTTTTGATTATTCTTGCAGCAGTTGTTTTTGCGGCTGGTACGATTTTTATATCGTTTGCAACTCATTTCTATCTTATTCTTATTATTACAATAGCATTATTTTACGGCTTGTATTATTTTATTAAAGGTATGAGTATTGAATATGAGTATACATTTACTAATGGTGAGCTTGACATTGATAAGATTATGGGACAGCGTAAAAGACAGCATCTTATTACTGTTGAAGCAGAAAAATTTGAAGCATTTGATAAAATGAGTGGCGATGCTACACTTTTTCTTTGCAGTGATAATACCGGAGAAGGCGAATATTATGCTGATCTTACAACAGAAGAGTATGGTGAAACAAGAATAATTTTTACACCAACCGAGAAAATGGTTTCTTATATCGAGGATTCTCTTTCTCCTATATTAAAGTATCATAAACGTCAGAAAAATATTGATTGAGGTGCTTTTTATGAAATGGTTGATTATTTATATTATAGTTATAAATATAATATCACTGTTTGCTATGGGAATTGATAAAAGACGTGCTGTGAAAAATAAGTGGCGTATTTCTGAAAAGGCTTTATTTTTATTTGTTGTTTTAGGCGGCGGCATAGGTGGAACTATCGGTATGTATATGTTTCATCATAAAACAAAACATTGGTATTTTGTTTTAGGTTTTCCATTGATCACTATTATTGAATACATAGGCTCAATAATGCTTTATTTTATTTTTAACAGATAAATTTTTGGTCGAGTTTACTATTTTTTTATTTTTAATATTGTGCTTAATGACAGAATTTTTTTTAAGTAATGGGAATCACTGTACAAAAAAGATGCGATTTGTTATAATATATGTATTTAATATGCATTTATTATAACGAATGGAGATTGATGTATGGGAAAGAAATTTAAACAGGTAATATGTATATTTACAAGTATGCTTTTAACATCGTCATTTACATTTAATCATATTATTTATGCGGAAGAAAATTCAGATCAGCATATAATGAGTGAGATTTTATCTGTATATGATGATGCAGTATATAATGATACAGTTGATTCTGATGAAAATTGGCTGTTGGTTGCACTTGAAGTTCTTGATTATTATTCTATGAATGCAGCCGGTTTAGAAGTATCTGTAACTGAAGAGGATAAGAACTTTTATGATGTTGTTGATGATAATGTTATAAATATATCTGATGCTACTTATTTTCTAAATATTTATTCAGTACTTGCTGCTGGACTGGAATTTGGTGGATATATACCAGTACGTGATCAGCATACTACAGAAACTACAACCTCAATAACACTTACGATCGATATGACAACTACGGCTGTAGATACATCAATATCAGATGTAACAAGTACAAGTATTATTGGTGAAACGACCACGGCTAATTCAATAGATACAAGCGAAACAACAGCATCAACAGTTACTACTACATTACCAACAATTACTTCCAAAGAAACAACAACTAAATTCACAACGACCGTAAGTGTTAACCAAACAACAAGCAGTATTACTACATCTACATATGAAAGTACGACTGAAACTGCTGAAACAACTACTACAGTTGTTACACGTCCGCCACTGGAATATGGAATTGATGTGTCTGTATATCAGGGAAGTGTTGATTGGCAGGCTGTAAGAGAGAGCGGTGTGGATTTTGCAATTATTCGTGCCGGTTATGGAAAGCATATAAATCAGAAAGACAGATATTTTGATATAAATATGGAATCTGCTCAAAAGGAAGGAATTAAATGCGGAGCTTATTGGTTCAGTTATGCCACAACACCTGAAGATGCCGAAAAGGAAGCAGATGTATTTTATGAAGTGATTAAGGATTATAAATTTGAATATCCTGTATTTTTCGATTATGAAACAAATGAACAGTATGCATTGACACCTAAAGAGAATTCTGAAGTTATAAAAGCTTTTTGTGAGCGTATGCAATCATATGGATATTATGTGTCTTTGTGCAGTTATGTAGGATTTTTAAATTATAGAATTGAAAGTGAAATTTTGGATATTTATGATACATGGATAGCACATTACGATGTTGCAGTTCCGTGGTATTCACGAGATTATGGAATATGGCAGTATTCATGTACCGGAAAAGTAGATGGCATTGACACTAATGTTGATTTAAATTATTCATATTGTGATTACATGGATATAATGAAAAATAATCACTTGAATGGGTTTTAAAAGGGGTAAATAAAAATGGCAAAAAATTATAAACGTTCAAAAAAGAAAAATGTTGGGAGGAATATTGGAAAGATTGTTTTGTTTTTTCTGTTTCTTTTATTGGCAGCAGGAGCTGTTATATTGATCGTTTTATCAAAAGAATGCGGCGGAAGTAATGATATTAAGCAGGCACACGTAGAAATACCTACTACCGAAGCCAGTACTACAACTACCACAACTATTACGACAACTACCACAACTACAACTATAACTACTACAACTGAAATTAAGGTCGATTATGAAATGAAGCTTAATATGGCAAATGTGGCAGATCATAAATCTGTTAACAATGATGTTGTAGGTTGGATTTATATTGATGGAACTGTTGTTGATTATCCTATTTTACAGACTATAAATAATGAACATTATATTCATCGTGACTGGATGGGAAATGAAGCGTTTGCCGGCTGTATTTATGAAGACTTCAGAGGAGATATTGACGATACTAATTTCACAATTCTTTATGGTCACAATATGGCTAATGGTTCTATGTTTAGTGCAATAAAGAATTACCTTAGTGAGGATTGGGGAAAAGAACATAGATATTTTGAAGTAGCATCAGAAAAGAAAAGATATCTTTATGAAGTTATATCAGCTAATGTTTTATACGGTGAATCGGGTGCTGATTTTGGATATTGGCTTCCTACACAAAAGACCAGTCTTGACATGAAAAAGTCAGACTTTGAAAGTTATGTTAAAAATATAAAGTCAACGGCGGATGTACTTTATTGTAAGAATGAAAAAGATTTGCCCAAATATGGCGATCATATTATAGCACTTCAAACCTGCAATTCCGGCAGTAATGATGGAATGAGATGTGTTATATTTGCAAAGTGCTTAGGTGAAAGATAACAAATAAAAGGGCTGTTGCAGAGATTTGAGTTGCAGCAGCCTTTTTCTTATTTTCATTTACAAAACAAGCATATCGCCTCCTGGCGACAGCTCGTTTTTGATAATTGATACGGAGGTTTAGTAGTATGAAGGAGATTTCGTTTTCAGATATATGCAGTTTTTTTCCAAAAAGAAAAGATGATGCACACAAGGGTGATTTTGGACGGCTTTTATGTATAACAGGAAGTTTGCGTATGCCTGGAGCAGCTGCAATGGCATCATATGCTGCATTGCGAAGTGGTGTAGGTTTGCTTACAACTGCAACAGCTGAAAAAAACATTTCAGCAATATCGTCACATTGTTTTGAATCTATGTATCTTCCGCTTAGAACTGATGAAAATGGCTTTATAACATGGAGTGGCAATGAAGAGATTTTGACTGAACTCGTAGAAAAATCTGATGCTGTTTTAATCGGCTGCGGACTTGGAATTACAAAAGAAACAATTATTTTGACAAATAATATTATAAAACGCACGAAAGGAGTACTTATTATTGATGCAGATGGTCTTAATGCAGTATCAAACGACATAGATATTATTTTAAAGAGAAAAGAAAATACTATACTTACGCCTCATCCGGGAGAGATGGCACGCATTTTAAATACTAATATACAGAAGGTTCAGCATGACAGAGAGTATACTATTCATAGTGCAATGAAGCTATTGCCGGAAGCTGTTATAATTTTAAAAGGACAT
>CALESG010000007.1 GCA_937907215.1 uncultured Ruminococcus sp. | reverse complement strand
CTCTTTGGCAATCTAAGAATAGAGTTTTGGGATAGAATATGATAGAATGTAAGAGACTAATCGGAATTTGTCGTTTTATTAATTTACATATATGCCTTTTACATTAAAAAGTGTTATTTTAGTTCCGCAACCGTTCGCAACCAAAGAAATATCGTGATAGTTGGTGGTAGCAACCATGAAATTTCGCTATCATGAAGTCACGAAATGAGGTGATTAAGTGAAATATGATTTTTTAGGAGTTATTGTTTTTGGCATTGTACTGCTAATCGGGGTGGCGGTGATAGCGGCATTTATCACTGTGGGAATTTTCCTCATAAGAGCATTGAGTAGATATGTTAAATCAGGCAATGTCAGAAAAGAAAAGTCCAGCATCAAGAAATCTCTCGGTGAGGTTTTGAAGCAGCATCGTGAAGAGTGTAAGATGACGCAGGAGTTTGTTGCAGAATCTATCGGCGTAAGCAGGCAGGCTGTCTCTAAATGGGAGACCGGAGCAGCTGACCCAAGCACTTCCAATCTGCTTACACTTGCAAAATTGTTCAACACTACGGCAGAAGAACTATTACGTGAAGTACAATAAGCGTGTAAAACGGATGTAAGACAACTGATTCACTATAAAGGAAAGGTCTATCAGATATGAAGAATAAAAAGACAAGAAGATTTAAGATAAGATATATCGTTTTTGGATTATTAGGTGTTATGGCTTTAGCGGCACTTGTATTTATGCGTTTTGGAGGTTTTGGCACAGGAGAAAATGTGAATCCAGAAGAGTTTTTAGCTTATGCTGAACCCGTTGAAAATATAACTGTGCCTGAAAGTGCAAAAATAATTGCATTGGGAGAAGCTACTCACGGAAATGCAGAATTTCAGCAGTTGAAGCTGGAAGTGTTCAAGCTGATGGTAAAAAATAATGGTGTTAGGGCGTTTGCCCTTGAAGGTGACTACGGCGGTTGCGAGCAGGTAAACCGATATATACACGGCGGTGAGGGGACAGCACAGGAAGCAGCCGCAGCGATTGGATTTTCCATTTATAGAACGGAAGAGATGGCAGAACTTATCTCCTATATGCGCCAGTACAATGAAAGTGCATTGGAAGGCGAAGACCTTCGCTTTTACGGTTTTGATATGCAGAGGCTTTCTTACAGCATGAGGTTTTTGAAAGAATCCTGCAAAGAACTGGAAGTGGACACAACAAACTTGCAGAAACTTGTGGAAGGTAAAAACTGGAGCAGTGAATGCGATTTATCTACTCGAACTGAAACCCTTACACAAGTGAAGAAAGAATTGGAAAGCAAGAACGGTCCGGAAAATGCAATTCACTTTGTAGATAGTTTAATGCAGCATTCCGAGCTTCAAACTCTGACAAATGATGATGGTGCTACATTAAGAGATCAATTTATGGCAGAAAATGTACAGTGGATTTTACAGCAGGAGCAGCGAAATGGGCATGAAAAAATCTTTGTGACAGGTCACAACAGCCATGTCGCAAAATGGGGCAGTTTTGACTCGATGGGTAAACTTCTTTCCAAGGACGCAGCAAACGGTTACTATGTTCGCCTAAAAAGCGTACGATTCAGGTGTTTTATTCCCATGATCCTTTAGCAAAGGCGGCAAAACTGGCGGGATTTGATATTTGTTGGTTGGATTTTACTAAAGTCCCGGAAAATTCTGAACTGGGTAGGCAGGCTTCTGAATACACCTATAAGGGAACACTTGGAGAAAGCTACTCAATCATTATGCGACTTCTTCCTCCAAGTTATCGAATGTTTCAACCTCCTGCGGAGCTTTATGATAGTATGATATTTGTAACGGATGCGAACCCTACAAAAATATTAGAAGAATAACGTATGCAAAACTTCCTGTTTTTGAAACTGGAAAATCGGAAGCTGAGGAGATAGACTATTGAGAACATATGAG
>CALESG010000006.1 GCA_937907215.1 uncultured Ruminococcus sp. | reverse complement strand
GAGCGCCACCTTGCCAAGGTGGAGGTAGCGAGTTCGAGCCTCGTAATCCGCTCCACGAGGTCTGTTCCAATAGGGGCGGACTTTTTGCTTTTTGTTTGTCTTTTACTTGAAACTGCTTAAATTGTTTGATTTTTTCAACTGGGCAAAAAATCGCAAAAAATCAGCATTTTATGATTTGATATTTGATATAAATGCATATTCGTCAAGAATTTGTACAGATATTACATAATATGATTCAAAACACAATAAAACTTACAGCACAACGTCAAAGTTGCAAAAAAATCAAAAAAATGCTTGACAATATCTTCTGCATGTGATATAATTACAAAGTCGCAACGGACAAGTGTTAAACTTAAAGAGCGAGACGTAACTCAGCTTGGTAGAGTGCTTGCTTTGGGAGCAAGACGCCGCAGGTTCGAATCCTGTCGTCTCGACCAACGTTGTACTCGAATATTGATATATGATGTTCGAGTACAGCTTAATATAAATAGTTGATGCTTGAATTGAAACGTCAAATGTTAAAATAAAGTTCATAAAAAGTTCTTTTAAAAAACACTTGACAAATTCATGGAAATATGTTATAATAAATAACGTTGTAAGACGCTGGTGTAGCTCAGTTGGTAGAGCAGCTGATTTGTAATCAGCAGGTCGGGAGTCCGTCCACCAGCTCCATTTTATTTTTATTCAACTTAACAAACGGGGGAGTTCCCGAGTGGCCAAAGGGGGCAGACTGTAAATCTGTTGCTTCTAGCTTCGATGGTTCGAATCCGTCCTCCCCCACCAATCAGAAACAGGTAAGACCGTTTGGTTTTACCTGTTTTTTGTATATTCACTGTATTTATCAGATGAAAGAGGTTTTGATTTATGATTAGAGAAGATTTAAGAAATGTTGCTATTATCGCCCATGTTGACCACGGCAAAACAACTCTTGTTGATGAGATGCTTAAACAAGGAGGCGTTTTTCGTGAAAATCAGAATGTTGCTGATCGTGTAATGGACTCAGGTGACTTGGAGCGTGAACGTGGCATTACTATTCTGGCAAAGAATACATCTGTAAAGTATGGAGATATTAAAATAAATATCATTGACACTCCCGGACATGCTGACTTCGGCGGCGAAGTCGAACGTGTTCTCAGTATGGTTGACGGTGCTTTGCTGCTGGTAGACGCTGCTGAAGGTCCTATGCCTCAGACAAGATTCGTTCTCCAAAAGGCGCTGGAAATGAACCTTAAGATTATCGTTGTTGTAAATAAGATAGATAGACCGGATGCAAGACTTGATGAGATCGGTGATGAGGTTTTAGAGTTGCTTATGGATCTTGATGCAAGTGAAGAACAGCTTGAAAACACACCATTCCTTTATTGCTCAGGCAGAGCAGGTACTGCAAGTCCGGAGCCATTTGAAGAAGGAAAAAATCTTGTACCGCTTTTTGACACTATCATAAATTATATAGATCCGCCTGAAGGCGAGCCTGAAGAACCTCTTCAAATGCTTATTTCTTCTATTGATTACAATGAATATGTGGGAAGAATAGCAGTAGGCAGAATATCCAGAGGTTCTATTCGTGTAAATCAGCCGATCATTATAGGTAATTATCATAATCCTGATGAAACTCGCAGAAATAAAGTAGTTTCACTTTTGCAGATTCAGGGACTTCAGAGAGTTCCAAGTGAAAGTGCTACGGTTGGCGATATTGTTTGGATAAGCGGTATTGAAAATATTTCCATAGGTGATACTGTATGTGCACCTGAATGCTTTGAACCGCTTCCATTTACAAAAATCAGTGAACCGACAGTTGAAATGACATTTTTGGTAAACGACAGTCCATTTGCAGGAAAAGAGGGCAAGTTTGTTACTTCAAGACAGCTTCGTGACAGACTTATGCGTGAGTTACTGCGTGATGTATCCTTGAGAGTAACAGAAACAGACAGCACAGATGCCTTCCGTGTGGCAGGCAGAGGAGAGATGCACCTTTCTATTCTTATTGAAAATATGAGAAGAGAGGGCTATGAGTTGGGCGTTTCTACACCGAGAGTTCTCTACAAGGAAGTGGACGGCAAGCGTTATGAGCCTATCGAAGAGGTTATGATCGATGTGCCTGATGAATGCGTTGGTTCTGTTATGGAAAAGCTTGGAACAAGAAAAGCTGAAATGCAGGATATGCATCCACAAGGCGGAAGAACAAGAATCACATTTTTGATTCCGGCAAGAGGGCTTTTTGGCTACAAGAGCGAATTCCTCACTGATACAAAGGGCGAAGGAATAATGAATAGTGTATTCCATGGATATGAGCCTTATAAGGGCGATATTCCAAGAAGAAATACTGGCTCTCTTATTTCATTTGAAACCGGTGAAGCTGTAACATATGGCCTTTATAATGCACAGGAGAGAGGAGCGTTGTTTATCGGTGCAGGCGTTCCAGTTTATGAAGGCATGATAGTAGGTTCTTCTCCAAAGACAGAAGATCTTGTGGTAAATGTCTGCAAGAGAAAGCACCTTACAAACACAAGAGCGAGCGGAAGCGATGATGCACTTCGTCTTGTTCCGCCAAGAAATCTCAGCCTTGAAGATTGTCTTGAATTCCTTGCTGATGATGAACTTTTAGAGGTAACTCCAAAATCATTGCGTATTCGTAAGCAAATTCTCAGCAATCAGCTTCGTGCAAAGCAGAGAGGCAAGAAACAGTAAATCAAACAAATATCATTTTTATTTTATGAGAACGAGTTTTAAGATATTAGAAAGGAAGATGTTTATGTATAATATCACAAAAAAACAGTTTTGGGCAGCTATTCTTACAGCAGCTACAGTTTTTTCACTGACAGGCTGTAGTACGGGTTCTGATAAAACAAGTTATACAGAAGGAACTATGGGTGTGGTTGAAACAGTTGCAGAATATAGTTCAAATACTGATTATCTTTATGTTAAAAATGAAGACGGTACTATTGCTGTAAGCGGATATATCGGAAGTGACGCTGTTATAAGTGTTCCGGATAATATTGACGGTATGACAGTAACTGCAATTGAAGACCACGCTTTTGAAGCTAACTGGGATCTTACAGATGTTACTCTTCCGGAAGGAATAACTTATATAGGCGAGAGTGCATTTATGGATTGTGGAAAGCTGGAATCTATAAATATTCCAAGCACTACTGTAACTATCAGACGTGCAGCATTTGCAAGCTGCTCTGCTCTTGATAATGTAACAATTCCAGAAAGCGTTGCACAAATTATGGAAGAAACATTCAGCGGCTGCGGAAGCCTTAAGAATCTCATTATCGAAAGCAAGAGTGTTATTTACGAAAGCTGGGGACTTGATAGCGAAGTTATGCATGATTTAGTTATCACTTGTCCTTCCGGTTCAAAGATAAGCGATTGGGCAAATGAAAACGGATTTACTACAGAAGCACTTTGATGATAAGTGCTTGACCAGAAAGGAATAAAAAATATGTCAGTAATAAAAAAGATGCTTCCTGTTTTTATGGCAGCAGCTATGTCAATGTCACTCTTTGGCTGCGGCGGACAAGATGACAGCAGCACATCTGACAGCAGCAGTTCATCTGAGGCTGATTCATCAAGCAAGGCAGAAAATGATTCTGAAAAAGATGCAGATTCAAATGCAGATGAAAGTTCGGATGTAGAAGATGCAACTGTTCAAGCAAATATTCCGCTTGAATATGATGGAACTGATGTAAATGATAATTGTGCAGATACTATAAATGACTATTTTACAGCTATTATCAATCAGAAATATGATGATTACAAGGCTACACTTGATCCATATTATTTTCAGGTGTACAACTCATGGCTTGATGGAAATTACGGCTATGGAATGCAGACATCATTTGAAACAATGCATCAGACTATTATGGACGCTGCTGTAAATGCGAATTCAGGAGAAGATGTAAAAGAAGTTCGCATAACAAAATTGAAGCTTAATTCAACAACTGACAGTGATGATGAAGATGGTTCTGCTATAGATGAATATCTCGCACAGTATGATACGCTTATTGGTGAGGGATTTTCAGAAGAACTTAAGAAGCAGTGCGATGATGTTATAAATGTGAAATTTACAATGACTGCTGACTGTGACGGTCAAGAACTTGAGATCCTAAAAGATATGGAACTGCTTATGACAGTTTCCGGTGACGAATATAGGATCTTGGGCTAAATTGCGTTTTTGATTTTGCTGATTTGACATGTTCTTATAAGCCTTGCTGCTATTATATATGATTTTTATAAGATCGGCAGCAAGGCTTAATTGTCAGAAATTTAAAACACTGTACTTGACAATGCTTGGAAAAGGGCGTATAATAGATTTTGTTAGTATATATTATTAAAGCATACGGGAGATAGGCTCATGTGCGATTTTTGGAGGTTTGTGCAATGAAGAGAGTTTATAATTTCAGTGCAGGTCCGGCTGTATTACCGGAAGAAGTATTAAAAGAAGCAGCAGAAGAAATGCTTGATTATCGTGGCTGCGGTATGTCTGTTATGGAAATGAGTCACAGAAGTGCTGCGTTCCAGCAGATCATTGATGAAGCAGAAAAGGATCTCAGAGAGCTGATGAATATACCTGATAATTACAAGGTGCTTTTCTTACAGGGTGGTGCATCACAGCAGTTTTCTGCTATTCCTATGAATATGATGAAGAATGGCAAGGCTGGCTATATCGTTACAGGTCAGTGGGCTAAAAAGGCTTATCAGGAAGGTCAGAAGTACGGCGAAGCTATCAAGCTCGCATCTTCTGAAGATGAAACATTCTCATATATACCGGATTGTTCGGATCTTGATATACCAGAAGATGCTGATTATGTTTATATTTGCGAAAATAATACAATTTATGGTACTAAATACAAGACTCTGCCAAATACAAAGGGTAAGCCGTTGGTTGCAGATGTTTCTTCATGTTTCTTAAGTGAACCGGTTGATGTTTCTAAGTACGGTGTTATTTGGGGTGGCGTTCAGAAAAATATAGGTCCTGCCGGCGTTGTTATAATGATAATCCGTGAGGATCTTATTCCCGAGGAAACACCTATTTCCAACACTCCTACAATGCTTAAGTGGAAGACACAGGCTGATAATGGCTCTATGTATAATACACCGCCTTGCTATGGTATATACATTTGCGGCAAGGTATTCAAGTGGATAAAGAAAATGGGCGGACTTGAAGCTATGAAGGCTCACAATGAGAAAAAGGCTGCTATTCTTTATAATTTCCTTGACCAGAGCAAGCTTTTCAAGGGTACTGTACGCAAGGAAGACCGTTCACTTATGAATGTTCCGTTTGTAACAGGTGATAAGGATCTTGATGCTAAATTCGTAAAGGAAGCAAAGGCTGCCGGTTTTGAAAACCTCAAGGGTCATAGAACAGTTGGCGGTATGAGAGCATCTATTTATAATGCTATGCCTGTTGAAGGCGTTGAAGCTCTGGTTGCTTTCATGAAGAAGTTTGAGGAAGAAAACGCATAAACCAGACCGGAAAGGACATATTGAAATGTTTAATATAGAAACACTTAATAAGATCTCTGCTGCCGGTACAGGCAGATTCAGTGAAAATTACAATGTGAGTGATAATGTAGAAAATCCTGATGCCATAATGGTTAGAAGTGCTGCTATGCATGATATGCAGTTTGGCGATAATCTCCTTGCAATCGCAAGAGCAGGTGCGGGTGTAAATAATATTCCTACAGCACGTTGTGCAGAAGAGGGAATTTGTGTATTTAATACTCCCGGTGCTAATGCAAATGCTGTAAAGGAACTTGTAATTACGGGAATGCTCATGTCCTCACGTAAAATAGTACAGGGAATCAAGTGGGCAGGTACTCTTGAAGACGGCGAAACCACAGTTGCAAAGCAGGTTGAAAAGGGTAAGAGCCAGTTTGTAGGTCCTGAGATAAAGGGCAAGACACTTGGTATTATCGGTCTTGGTGCAATTGGCGCACTTGTTGCAAATGCTGCTATTTCACTTGGCATGAAAGTTGTTGGTACAGATCCATTTTTGTCAGTAGGTGCAGCGCTCAGACTGAATCCTGCTGTTACAGTTGTAAAATCAAATGATGATGTATTTGCAGCAGCTGATTATATCACAATTCATGTTCCTTTCAACAAGGATACAGAGGGTATGATAAATGCTGAAACTATTGCAAAGATGAAGGACGGCGTAAGAGTTCTTAATTATGCAAGAGGCGAACTGGTAAATGATGATGATATGATCGCAGCACTTGAATCAGGAAAGGTTTCTTGCTATTGTACTGATTTCCCGAATGCTAAAACAGCAAATGCAGAGGGTATCATTGCCACACCTCATCTTGGTGCGTCCACTCCTGAGAGTGAAGACAATTGTGCAGTTATGGCAGCAGATGAACTTATGGAATATCTGGAAACAGGAAATATAAAAAACAGTGTAAATCTTCCTAACGCTGAAATGAATGCTGTAGGCACAAAGATCTGCATTATTCATAAAAATGTTCCTGCTATGATCGCAGCTATAACAGCTGCCGCAGCAGACAATGGACTTAATATTGCAAATATGGTAAATGCAAGCAGAGGCGATTTCGCTTATACAATGCTTGATGTTAATGGTGATGTTTCTGGTGCTTTTGCAGATTCAATTACTAAGATCGATGGTGTTATTAGAGTAAGAGTTATAGGTTGATCGACTTATGATGAATACTAAGAAAAAAATGTTGAATAAGGCATTGTCAGTATTCTTAGCTATTATATTTATGTTGTCTTCTTTTGCGGTGCTTGGACTGAATAAGTCTGAAACTGTATATGCTGCACAGAGAGGTGAAGTTTCTTACAGCGGATCCGGCAGTTTATATGGTTATACTACAAATTATGTCAAGTATGGCGGCAGCTTTGAATCACAGCATAGAGTATATAATGGCTGGCATATAACAGCTTATGACAGCTATTATTCTCATGGAGTAACATGGTATGAATGCTGGGATACGGATGATGGAGATTATTATGGCTGGATAGACAGTAGTTATCTTTATTTTTACAGTTCAAGTAATTCATCAAGCAATTCATCAAGTGTCACATCTTACAGTATGTCGCCACAAAGCGGCTATGTAAATAGCAGTGGTGTTTATGGATATACTGATAATTATGTTCTTTATGGCGGTTCGCAGACTGTTCAGCATCGAGTTCAAAATGGCTGGCATATAACAGCCTATAATTACTGCTATTCACATGGAGTAACATGGTATGAATGTTGGGATACAGATGACGGCGATTATTATGGCTGGGTAGATTCAAATTATGTAAGTTTCTATAGCAGTAATAATAATTCTAATTCTAATAATAAGCAAACAGTAACCGTAACAGTACCAGTGATGGTAACAGTTACAGTGCCTGTAACAGTTACAGTAACTGTTACAGAAGCTGCAACAACGCCGCCTGCTACAACTTTAACAACAACAGCTACATCTACTTCAATAAAAGATGAAGAGGCAATTGCAGCTGTTACAAATAAAAATGATAATGACGACAGTTCAACGCTGGATAGTAAAATGTTTATTATCATAGCGGCAGCTGCGATCGTGCTTATTGCAGCAGCGTCATTTATTATTGCAGTAGTCGGAAAGCGATCCAGAACTATTCATACACCTATTGATAATAATCATAATGATAATAATTATTTAAACGGTGTCAATAATGATTCACAGGTTGAAGAACTTGTTTTCTGTCAGAGCTGCGGCACGAAGAGAAATAACCCCAGAGCAGTGTTCTGTCCGAAGTGCGGCAAGCCATATGGCAAAAACGGGTTTAATCAATAAAAACAAAAAATATTTCAGAGTAGATAACGGTGCGTTAAGTGATCGGCAGACGGGGAGTTGTTGCCGGAACGAAAAGGTTTTTATACCTTGCGGTATCGTTATCGCATCCCGCTGAATGTTCATAAGAATAAAGAGCCTTTCGTTTAAGCCCTTGATCTTATGTGCATGAAGCACGAACTTTCAGGAGGTTTTAAAATGAAAGGCTTATTTAATTCATTGGCAACATCTGCAAAAGAGTTTAAGCAGATCCGTACACTCACACTTACAGCAATGCTTGTAGGTTTATCAATGCTTATAGAAATGCTTTCAATAGACATTGGTTTTGTAAAGCTGAATTTCGCATTTATTGCTATAGCTATAATAGGTATGCTTTTTGGACCATTTGTAGGCTTTACAGCTGGTCTGGCGTGCGATATTGTAGGATTTATAGCTCATCCGACAGGTGCGTTTTTGCCGATATATGTGCTTGTGGCAGGCTTACAGGGTCTTATTTACGGCGTGTTCCTTTATCATAAAGCTTATGATAATATAAGCGAAAACACAAGCCGTGCAAAAAAGAATGTTGGATTTATAATAAGAATAGTTGCCGCAAGACTTTGCGATGTTATTATAATAAATCTGCTTTTGAATACTGCTCTTAATATGCATTACGGATTTATACCACAGGCTGCATATGGTACTGCTATTGTTGCAAGAGTTACTAAGAATGTACTTGAACTTGGACTCGATCTGCCGTTGCTTTTTGTAATACTTCCGGCAGCACTTATGGCGTATAAAAAGGTCTTTAATATTAAAAGAAGAAGAGTCAATGTTTAAGGCAACACCGCACAAAGCTCGCCTGACGGCTTCCTTATGAACAAAAGTTCTAAAAACTTTTTATTTATAAAAAACAGTCACAAAAAGAAAAACGGTGACTGTTTTTGTTTTAGACAGGTATGAATTTAAATCATAATACCGACTTTTATATTTCTTATTGACCATAAAGCAAAAATGTTGTATAATAATAATGACAAAACATGCAGGTAATGGCGGTGAAGTATCATGTTGTATGGCAACGAAAATTTACGCAGCTCTCTTATTAAAATGGCAAATGGTGATAGACTTGCCCAGTGCATTTTCTTTTATGGAGATAAGGGTACAGGCAAAAAAGCACTTAGCAGATGGTTTGCACAGCTTTTGCTTTGCGAAAGCCAAAACGCACCATGCGGTCATTGTAAAAATTGCAGAACAATACAAAATGATGTTCATCCTGATGTTGTATGGGCAGAACACAGCGGCAAGCTTGGCGGATTTTCAGTTAATACTGTAAGAGAGATTTGTGCAGATGCAATTGTTGCACCAAACAGCGGTGATAAAAAAATCTATATATTTGATGACTGTGATAAAATGGATATTCGTTCGCAGAATATTCTTTTAAAGGTTATTGAAGAGCCGCCTGCATTTACGTATTTTATCTTTACTGCCGCTTCCGGACAGGCATTATTGCCCACAATTTTATCAAGACTTATTCCGTTCGGAGTTTCTGAATGTACTGAATATGAAGCATTGCAGGCACTGGATGAAATGGGTTTTGCAAAGGAAGATGCTAAAGACGCTGTTGCCTGCTTTCATGGAAATATCGGCAGATGCAAGGATTATATTGAAAATGAAAAGGTTAGGCAACTTGTAGCGTTGACAAAAGAGGCTGTTCGTTGTATAATAGAAAAGCGTGAATATGATTTGCTGAGAGTGTTTTACAACGGCAGTACCGAGAGAAATGAAACGACAGCATTTATTGGTATGCTTGAAAAGGTCTTTCGAGATGCTTCGGTATTGCGAATGGATCAAGCATTGCCGTGCATAAGCTGCGACCCTGATGGTGCAAAGCTGCTTGCAGGCAGGCTTTCTTCGTCACGTGGGCAGCACTTTCATAAATGCATATTAAACGCCTACGCTGCCATAAATGCTAATGTAAACTTGCAGCTCACGCTTTCTGCCTTGTGTGCAGAACTTATGATGGGCAGATAGAAAGGATTTTTGATATATGGTTGATATTATAGGCGTTCGCTTTAAAAACGGAGGCAAGGTTTATTATTTTGCTCCCGGTGATATTGAAGTGAAGCTTGGAGATAAGGTAATTACCGAAACATCCAGAGGTCTGGAATGTGGTGAGGTAATGATCCCAAATAAAAAAGTGCCGAAATCTGATATTACGACACCTTTAAAAAATATAGTTAGAATTGCTACAAAAGAGGATTTGAGAATAATTGCTGCCAATAAGAAAAAAGAAGAGAGGGCAGCAATTATATGCGAAGAAAAGATAGCATATCGTGGAATTGATATGCATCTTGTAGATGTTGAGTGTACATTTGACAATAGTAAGCTTTTGTTTTATTTTACCGCTGAAAATCGTGTGGATTTTCGTGAATTGGTAAAGGATCTGGCATCTGTTTTCCGTACACGTATCGAGCTTAGACAAATAGGTGTTCGTGATAAAGCTAAAATGCTTGGCGGAATAGGCATATGCGGAAGAGAATTTTGCTGCAAAGCTCATCTTCCGGACTTTCAGCCTGTTTCAATTAAAATGGCAAAGGAACAGGGACTTTCTTTGAATCCTTCTAAAATTTCCGGCTGCTGCGGCAGACTTATGTGCTGCCTTAAACATGAACAGAATACCTATGAAGAGCTTCTTAAAATAACTCCGAAAAACGGTGCATTGGTAATACTTGCCGATGGAACAAAGGGTAAAGTTGTGGAGGCTAATCCGCTTACCGGTGTAATTAAAGTTCTGACAGATAAGTCCGATGTTCCTGTAAAAACTACTCGTGATGATGTAAAAATATTGCGTGATAGTCGTATAAAGGTAAATAATGATGAATTGAAAGCACTAAAGGAATTAGAGGATAAGTAATATAAAAAGTTTAGAGGAAAATTGCAATGATTCCAAATAAGTCCAAAGTTAATTATCAATTAAAAATGGAACAGATAATAAGCACTCTGCCAAAAGACAGAGTGCCTGTGCTGTTTCTTCATGTATGTTGTGCACCATGCAGCAGCTATGTGCTGGAAACGCTAAGCCGATATTTTAAGATCCGGCTCTTTTTTTATAATCCGAACATTTTTCCACAGGAGGAATATTTATACAGATTGTCCGAAGTTAAAAGACTTATTTCCGAGCTGCCACTTCAGAATCCTGTTGAAGTTATTGGCGGTGAATATTGTCCGGAGCGTTTTAATGAACTTGCAAAGGGTCTTGAAAATGAGCCGGAGCGTGGCGAGCGATGCCGAAAATGTATAGGACTTCGGCTTGCTGAAACTATTAAAAAAGCAGCGGCAGAAAGTGCTGATTTTGTAACTACGACACTTTCGATAAGTCCTCATAAAGATGCTGAGTTTATCAATGAAAAGGGCGTGCAGCTTTGTAAAGAATACGGTGCAGTATGGCTCTATTCTGATTTTAAGAAAAAGGGCGGATATTTAAGGTCAATAGCACTTTCCAAGGAATATAATTTATACAGGCAGGATTTCTGCGGATGTGTATATAGTAAGGCAGTGCGTATGCGTGAAAAGGCTGATCAGTCCTGTTTGAATAATCCGCATTGATATAGGAGCATGGGATTCTTTTTACAAAATTCATATTGCTGAGATGGCAGAGAAAGCCGGCATATTTCGGGAAAGCGTTCAAGCATAGGGATCAAGCAGCGGTAATCCTGAACATTTATAATACGCCGTGGGATTTGTTTTTTTGCTGCCTTTTTAAGTGTATATAAAGTGCCGCCTTCATTTACATGAAGTATGCCAAGTACGGTGCTGGAATGTTCGAGCATATAGTCATTGCGTTTTATAAAGCACCATTTTGAAGGCGTTTCTGCGGTACATACAACGGCATCAGAGGAATCGCTTATTTTATAAAGAAGTTCTTTTTCTCTGCCATAAAAGTAGTTTTCATGATATTGATGAGGCACAACAGCGATGATATGCAGATCAGGTAGGAATTGTTTCATATATAGAAGCAGTTCGCCAGCCCATAGGTCAACGCCATATGCCATTCCTGTTAAGAAATATCTTGCACCACGATTATAGGCATCTTCGGTCATAAGGGTGAGCAGTATTTTAATACTATTGATAATAATTTTTTCAGGTATTTGAATATTGTCAAGAAATTTTTGAGTCCGATGTCCTGTAAAGCATACTGTCTTATCCTTTTGTTGTAAAAAGGTCATATCATTATATCGTTCATCTTTTATCAGTTTTGGCATTATATACGCTCCTACTTTCATTGTTTACTTTAATTATAACGCATTATTATAAATAATGCAAGGACTTATTTTATTGCTTTAAATATCAGTTGTATTTGTTATTAAGCATTTGCACTTGTGCAGTGAAAAATAAATACTATTTTAGAACCTGTATTCATAGGGAAGATGTGTGGATTTTTGAGCATAATTTTTCAAAGGACAAGGCAAGAAGTGATGTAGTATGGTGAGTTTTTTCAATGAAGGCATATGAATCATCCTATAAATACAGGTTCTTATAATAAATATATTTGAAAGAAGGCATTTTTTATGAAGAAGGTTTTACATCGTGCATGGGCAGAGATAGATCTTTCTGCACTTGCTCATAATGTTGAATCTGTAAAGAAGGTTTTACCACAGAACACTCAATTTATGGCTGTAGTAAAAGCTAATGCTTATGGTCATGGTGATGAAGCTGTATGCAAAAAGCTTTTGGAACTTGGGGTATCATGGTTTGCTGTATCAAATCTTGAAGAAGCACTTTCGGTAAGAAAAATCTGTCCGAATGCTGAAATATTTATTCTTGGTTATACTCCTCCGGAATGTGCAGCTGATATAGCCAAGTATAATATCATTCAAGGCGTGATGTCATCGTCATATGCAAAGGAACTTTGTGCTAATGCCAATGCACCTATACGTTGTCATATAAAATTGGATACTGGAATGGGAAGAATAGGTTTTCAGTCTAAGGATACTGAAGCTTGTGTTAATGAATTGCTTCCGCTTTTTGATATGGAGATGCTTTCTATAGAAGGAATATACACTCACTTTGCAGTTGCAGATTCTGAAATACCATGTGATGTTGAGTACACAAAAATGCAGGAAAAGCGTATTTTCAATGTTTATGACCGTCTTGCCGAGTGTGGACATAAATTGCAGCATATACACTGTATGAATAGTGCTGCGAGTATAGTACGTCCAAATGAACGCTGTACTCTTGCGAGAATTGGCATTATAATGTATGGTTTACTTCCTAATTATCCGGTAGAACTTCCAATCGAACTAAAGCCGGTAATGACTTTTAAGAGCGTTATATCGCAGGTTAAAGATGTTTTTGAAGGCGATTGCATTAGTTATGGAAGAACATATACAGCGAGTGAAACCAGAAAAGTCGCCACAGTAACAGTAGGTTATGCAGATGGCTATGCAAGACTGCTTTCAAGTAAGGGATATGCACTTGTACACGGCAAAAAATGTCCTATATTAGGCAGAGTTTGTATGGATCAGCTTATGCTTGATGTTACCGAAATATCAGAGCTTGTACAGTCTGGTGATGAAGTAACGCTTTTTGGAAATTGTGAAATAACAGCAGATAAGCTTGCTTCGCTTTATGGAACTATAGGTTATGAAATAGTATGCGGTATTTCAAAAAGAGTTCCACGAATTGTAATTGAATAAACATAAGCTAAAAGTCCCGTCTGGTGAAAACCAAACGGGACTTCTTTATATTATGCTGTTTGCAATTTAATAACTAAATCAGTTAATGATTGTAGGATTGTTGTCAGCATCCTTATCGAACAGGTGGATCTTGTTTGGATCAAGAGCAACCTTGATAACATCCTGGCTCTTAGCTGTAGAACGTGGATCAACACGAGCTGTCATCTGAACGCCATTGCAGTTCAGGTAAAGGAATGTTTCAGCACCCATCATTTCTGTGATTTCTACATTTGCATTTACAATACCTGTTGTAGCAGTAGACAGGAACATTTCATCATCATGGATAGCTTCAGGACGAATACCCATAATAACTTCCTTGTTAACATACTTAGCCAGATCGTTAGTAACCTTAGCAGCAGGAATATCGATAGTTGCACCGCCGGCAAATTCTACATAATAGCCATTGCCCTTTTTCAGTACAGCATCAACAAAGTTCATCTGTGGAGAACCAAGGAATCCAGCAACGAACTTGTTGCCAGGTCTTTCGTACAGAGCCTGTGGAGTATCGATCTGCTGAATGATACCGTCCTTCATAACTACGATACGGTCACCCATTGTCATAGCCTCTGTCTGGTCATGTGTTACATAGATAAATGTTGTACCGAGCTTTTTGTGGAGCTTAGAAATTTCTGTTCTCATCTGAGCACGGAGCTTAGCATCGAGGTTAGAAAGCGGCTCGTCGAGGAGGAATACTTGTGGATTACGAACGATAGCACGACCGAGTGCAACACGCTGTCTTTGACCACCAGACATAGCCTTTGGCTTACGGTCAAGCAGGTGGCTAAGGTCAAGAATCTTTGCAGCTTCCTTAACCTTGCGAGCGATTTCATCCTTAGGAACTTTACGGAGCTTCAGACCAAATGCCATGTTGTCAAATACTGTCATATGAGGATAAAGAGCGTAGTTCTGGAATACCATTGCAATATCTCTGTCCTTAGGAGCAATATCGTTTACAAGACGGTCACCGATATACAGTTCACCTTCAGAAATTTCTTCAAGACCTGCGATCATTCTAAGGGTTGTTGACTTACCACAACCGGAAGGTCCAACCAGAACGATAAATTCCTTGTCTTCGATTTCGATGTTTACGTCCTTAACAGCAACTACGTTGCCAGGATATTTCTTATAAATGTGTCTTAATGATAAACTTGCCATTGAGCAATTCCTCCTATACTTTTTCATATCATTAAGTGGCAGTTTCCTGCACACTTTTGTACAATAATATAATAACAGAATTTTCAGTATTTTTCAAGTCGTTTATTGCACAAACTTTTCTTCAATAATTCATTTATTATGACGAACATTTCCTAAATAAATTAACAAGAGATAAAAATATATCCTGTGTTTTAAACACTTTGCACAAATCTTTGTCTGTCATGATACGCACGCTTCCTGCAGGCAGATCTTGCGGTATAATGAATTCTCCTATTGCTATTCTAGAAAGATTTTTAACACGATTTCCTGTGGCAGCAAGCATACGTTTTACCTGATGATATTTTCCCTCATTTATGCATATTATTATTTCAAAAGCATCATCGCTTATAGCAACAGCCTTTGCAGGAAGACACTTTGTACCGTCCTTCAGAGTTATTCCGTTTGCAATAAGTTCAGCTGCTTTGGGCGTGAATTTTTCTGCGAGAGACGCCTTATAATATTTTGGAATATGTTTTTTTGGAGAAGTGAGATCGTGCAGCATGTTTCCATCATTTGTCAATAAAAGCAAACCGGTAGTGTCCTTATCAAGACGACCAACAGGCGATAAATTTTGACCTTGAAATTCTTTTGGCAAAAGATCGATAACAGTTTTTTCTGTTTTATCTTCTGTTGCACTTATATAACCATCCGGTTTATTCATCAAGAGAGTAAGAAATTCTTCCTTTCTCACAGGCAAATTGTTAATGGTTATATTATCTGTTTCTTCATTGATATTCATATCGGCTCTTAGTGCTATGATATTGTTTACACAGATTTTTTTTGATGCAGCAAGCTTTTTTATATCGTTTCTTGAAAATGATGTTCGCTTCGACAGGTACTTGTCAAGACGCATTGTGATTCCTTCTCCTTTCAGAGAGCCTATAGGCATCACCGCACAAAGCTCGTCTGACAGCTCTATACGGTGTTGCTTATATATATTTTGCTCTTAATTTTTGAATATAAGTTCTTGAATGCAGATTTTCTGCATAACTTATAAAAGAAAACGCAGATAGGAGGAATATATTATATGAATCGTTCTTTGATCATTCTTACCATGGGTGTAGTTGGTGTTATGTTGGGCTCTGCTGGTCTTGTGCGGTATATTCATAAAAATCCTCCTGCTGCGGAAATAGTTTTAAACAGTGATGAGGAAATGCGGAGATTTCTTTCTGAATACGGCAAAACATCAAAAGACGAGCCGCCATTAAGGCTTGAGATAACCTTGCCTACAGAATGCGGCACGTCTGTTTTTGGTACATATTGTGATATTCAAAAAGAACAATCGCTTCCGCTTTCAGAGCATTTCGGCGAAGAAGTTGTTATGTGGACATATACTCTAAACGATTTTCCAACTATGCGGGCAGAACTTATATGCACAAAAGATGGTCTGCTTGTTGGTGCGATGAGATATGACTGCATAAACTTTGATCATATGTATCCGATTATTACCTAATAATTCTTGCAATACTGCCTATAGCCGGCAAGTCCTTTGAATTTCCCTGACCTGTAGAAACCATGCCATAGATCATAAGGGCTAAAGTCACAACACTTATTACTAGGTTTATAAGACCTGTGATTATATGACCTATTATTGGGATCCAGCCGATAACTATTCCTACAGCAGCCGATGCGATTCCAAGTGCAACGCAGGTGAGCAGAAGCAGCAGACCTTGATTTGCATGGTATTTGCAATATGGTGTATTGCCTGCAATCAGTGGTATCCAGAAAAGAAACGGGATATATGCAAGAACGCATACAACCTTGTTGTCGTTTATATCCTGTGTTCCAAATTCGTTTGAATGATTTTCTCCTTTAAAATCGTAAGCCATTTTTTTGATCTCCTTAAATTATTTTTTTATATAAAGCAGTACTGCATGAATTTTTTTATTGGCAGTACTGTTTTATTTTTTATGATTTGCCAAGTTCACTTATAGCATTTATAAATCCGGCAACATCTGAAAAATCTTGATAAACAGAGGCAAATCTTATATACGCTACCTGATCAATATCTTTAAGCTTTTCCATAACGACATTTCCTATTTCTGTTGATGTAATGCTTGTTCTAAGTCCTTCGGTGAAACGTTCTTCAACAGCGTCAACAATGCCCTGAACTTGTCCGGCAGTAACAGGACGTTTTTTTATGGCACTGAAAATACCTGCCATAAGCTTTTCCTTGTTGAATGGTTGAATGCTGCCATCTTTTTTTTCAACAGTCAGCATGGGCAGTTCAACAGCTTCGTATGTTGTAAATCTTTTTAAACATTTGCCGCACTCTCTCCGTCTGCGTATTTTCATTTCAGATGGACGGGAATCAAGAACTCTGGTGTCATCTTCACCGCAAAAAGGGCATTTCATATTTTCTCATCTCCTGTCAGATTTTCTATCATTCTGTTTAAGACCTGATAATTTTGCAAAAGGTCGGAAACATTCTCAAAGGCACTTCTGTAAAGTTCAAGTATAACAGTACAGTTGGGACTTAAAATTGAGAGTTTATTTAAAAATTCTTTCACCTTAAAATTTCCATTGCCGATCATAAGGCAGTCACCATATGAGCCATGGTCGCTCATATGTACAAGAATAATATTATTTGCCAGTGCTTCTATTATAGAAAAAGGATTTTCTCCGGATCTTACGGCTTGTTTCACATCAAGTACAAACTTAGCTTTATCACCGATAGCAGCTTTCATTTCTTTTAAGAAGTCAAGTGAACGGCTTGTGCATCGAGCAACATTTTCCTGAGCCACTGTTATTCCAAATTGACTTCCTATTTCCGACAGCATATTGAATCTTTCAAAATAAAGCAAATTATTTCCCATCACTTTATTTCCGTGAAGAACGAATACCTTGGCACCCAGAGCCTGCATAGCAGCAAAGTAATGCTTATAGTAATCTATAGCGTCATTTGTTCTGCGTTTATACTGAGAGAAGAGGAGAATAGGTTCTATTTCACAAGTAAAAGGGTGCAGAGAGCTGCATGAAACATCAAAGCGTTTGAGCAGTTCAGAAAGACCCATTATAAAACTCTTACGCAGTTCCGAGTGCGTATTGAGAAATATTTCTACATTTTGTACGCCGCCGAGAAGCAGTTCATACAGAGCATCTTCTACCGGCATAGGATATAAGCAGGCAGTAGATACACCGGCTTTCAGCATAGTAAACACCTCCTTTTTCTATATTTTATTATAACATACAGCGGCACTTTTGTAAAGCAAATTTATGTGAGTGCAGTATTATTTTCAGTGTTATGTTATATTTGGCAAATTGCTTTACAAAAGCAGGTTTATATGTTATAATATAAATTACAAATAAAGGAGGAAAAAATATATGACTTTTAACATGATAAAAAAGGCATTTTTTGTATTTGCAGCTTGTGGGATATTATCATCAGCAATGTTTTCGCCTATGAACTCAGGTGCTGTTTCACTCGATATGCCATTTCCGGTTGCATTTCAGCAGAATGAAGAATCGGGAGCAGAGATCCAAAGGGAAGCATATTTACCTGAATTTGGCAATTGGTGTGATTATCCATGGAATAGAGGGAGTGAAACCGGCAATACAGTCGGTAAAGCAGCATGCAGTCTTTTTTCTGTTATAAATAATGTCTATTATCATACCGGTAAAATTATAGAGCCTACAGGACTTGCACAATATGCACTTGACAAGGGTTACCGCAGAGCAGGTGTGGAAGGCGTTGCAATTGATTTCTTTTATGGATTTATAAATGATTTTGGTGCAGAGTATGGTATGAGTTTCGCAAGCGGTACGACTTCATCTTCAAGAGTTCTTGAGCATGTAAGAAACGGCGGAGCTGCAAGTTCAAATATTTACGGTCACTGGATATCTATTGCGGATTATGATGCTGAAAATGATTTATACTTGATACTGGATTCTGCCCAGGCTTGCAACAGATGTAAAAATATCACATGGACAGATAGAGAAAACGGTATAGCATGGCTGACATATGAGCAGCTTGCAGCTGATGCAAAGAATGGATATTATGGTGTAAACAAGATGTATTCGGCACTTTACAATTTTGACTATACATTTGATGGGGAATATGGTGATGCTAACGGTGATGGCAAAATCGGCGTGGATGATGCTGTATCGGTTCTTACACGATATTCATATTTATCAGCAAATATGGAACCTTTGCCATATCATGCTCATCCGTTTAGAAATGGGCTTTGTGAAAAACTTGGAGATTTCGATGGAGATGGAGTTGTATCCATATCAGATGCTATTAGTATTTTGGAAATATATTCAAAACGTGCAGCAGATATTACAGATTAACTGATTCAGAAAGGCGGAGCATGAATATGGAGATAACAGAAACGATGTTTCACCTAAAGTGCAGAGCAGATGATATTGGAAAATATGTACTGCTTCCGGGTGACCCCGGGCGTACTGATGTAATAGCAGGATATATTGATGATGCCAGACTTATCGGCAGCAACAGGGAATTTCGCATATGGTCAGGCAGTCTTGACGGAGAGCTTGTAAGTATTGTATCCACAGGAATAGGCGGTCCGTCTGCGGCAATAGCTATTGAAGAGCTTGTGATGTGTGGTGCGGATACATTTATAAGAATAGGTACTTGCGGCGGAATGCAGTCGGAAGTACCCGCAGGTCAGCTTGTTATTCCTACGGGTGCAGTTAGAATGGAAGGAACATCACATGAATATATGCCGAGTGCGTTTCCGGCAGTGCCTGATTTTGACCTTGCCAGTGCAATTGTAAATGCTGCAAAAGAGCTTTCTATTCCATATGTATCAGGTGTTGTGCATTGTAAGGATTCATTTTACGGTCAACATGATCCGGAAAGAATGCCTGTAGCGAATCGCCTTACAGATGATTGGAATGCATGGATAGCAGCCGGAACGATTGCTTCTGAAATGGAGTCGGCTGCATTATTTGTAGCGGCTTCAGTACTCCATGTAAGGTGTGCTTCAGTGCTTAATATGATATGGAATCAGGAGCGTGAGAAGAAATACGGTATTGAATGCACACCCCAGCTTGATATGGATGCTGCTGTAAAGACGGCGGTTAAAGCTTTGAGAAGTGTTATACAAGAAGATAAATTGAAAAAATAAAAAATAGTTGTGTATCAAAAACACATATACACACATATACAAAATTGGCTGTTGCAGAGATTTGAGTTGCAACAGCCCTTTTGTTATTTTAATTCATCAATCCCTCCACCGACAGCTCGTTTATTTTTTAAAAAAAATTATTCGGCTTCTTTTAAATTATGAAGGTGTTCATTTTGATTTTCGCAAAGCTGGTCAAGAAAAAGTTCCAGTTTGCCTTTATTTCGTTCAGATAGTGACATATATTTTTTAATGATGTCAAGGGCTTCATCTGAAATAAAATCATTTTTATTAACAGAGGAGATATTTGTTCTGCCTGCGATATAATCAAGAGAAACATTGTAGAAGTCAGCGAGTTTAACAGCACGTTGAAAGGGTAGTTCACGTGCGCCGCTTTCATATTTTCCATAGTACTCATGATGACACAAATACCAATCCTCCTTTTATATTAATGTATTCAGAAGGAAAATGATTTGAGAATGGTTGATATAAAACTAAAAAGAGCATTCATTCAATGCATATAATGCATATTGAACGAATGCTCTTGATTTTTACATTTTATTTCGATTTTCTAAAGCCTTATATAGAGTAACCTCATCGGCATATTCAAGTATTCCGCCAACAGGCAAGCCGAATGCGAGCCTTGTTACTGTAACATCCATAGGCTTTAAAAGTGAGGCGATGTACATTGCAGTTGCATCACCTTCAACCGTTGGATTAGTTGCCATGATTATTTCGCTAATGTCCTGATTTTGAATTCGTGATAAAAGCTCCCGAATTTTAAGTTGATTCGGCATAACGCCGTCCAGTGGAGATATAAGTCCATGCAGCACATGATACACACCGTTATATTCATTTGTGCGTTCAAATGCGGCTACGTCTTTCGGACTTTCTACAACACATATTGTGTTATGCTCTCTTCTGTCATCTTCGCAAATAGGACAAAGATCTTTGTCAGTAAGGTTTTGACAGCATTTGCAATAATGTATTTCACGTTTAGCTGTAAGAAGTGCTTCTGCAAAAGCTGAAACATCTTCATCGTTTTGTGAAATCATATAATATGCAAGTCTTTCGGCTGTCTTTTTGCCTATACCGGGCAAACGTGCAAAATGTTCTGTAAGCACTACCAAAGGCAATGCAGTATGGTCAGCCATTATCGATTAAAACATTCCCGGCAGTGATACTCCACCGGTGATCTTGCTCATTTCAGTTTCTGTTGTAGATTCAACATTGCTTACAGCTTCGTTGAATGCACTGATAATGAGATCCTGAAGCATTTCAATATCTTCTGGATCTACAACTTCCGGTTTAATTGTGAGTGATTTTACAGTCTTGTTGCCTGTAACTACGATTTCTACAGCACCGCCGCCTGCTGTTGCAGTAAAGTCACGTGCGCCTATTTCTTCCTGTAAATCAGTGATCTGTTCTTGCATTTTTTGTGCCTGACGGATCATAGCGTTCATGTTCTGAGCTCCGCCCTGGTTCTGTTTAGGTAATCTTGCTTTCATAGTGAAAATCTCCTTAAAGATAATTTTTTAGTTTTTATTCAACAGCAGTTTCAATATTGCTGTCTATTGCTTTTTGGATTAAGTTTTGTGCTAAATTTTCTGTTTTACTTTCTTCGCTGCATTTTCCGAGGATTTTATATTCACGTCCAAGAATACGTTTTACTGTATCGCCTAAAGAACGTGCATTCTCACGATTTTTAAGCAGCGTAAGGAAAAACCTGTTTTTTGTAACGATAAGCATATATCCGCCGCTTACAAATGCACTTGATTCCGCCAGACTTCCGGAAACTGCCGGATTTACACTGCGATATTCTTCTAAAATATCCATCCAGTTCTCAAGAGGCTTAAAATCTTCAGCTCTGAGCTTTTTCTTAGATCCGTTGCTGTCTGCATTTTCGGCTGTATTATGATTATCTGTACTTGTAATATTATTGTTTTGCTCTGTCTGAACCTTCTCCGGAGCTTGTCCTACTGCTGTTTGAACTTGCAATGTTTGAATAGGTTTTGGCATTGCTATAGCAATCAGAGCCATTTCAAGTTCTATTCGCTTATTTGGACATCTCTGCATACGTTCACGGCAATCCTGCAAAGCGGCAATATGTGAAAGAATCGTTTCCATGGATAATTTCTGAGAAAGACTTTTTAGCCGTTCGATCTCATCGGGCATACATGAAAGCATATCCATCTGTTTATCACCAAGCTTAAGCAGCATAACATTTCTCATCTGATCTGTAAGTTCTTCACAAAGTCTGCTCATATCTTTTGAACGGCTATAGAGTTCGCCGACTTTTCTAAGTGCATCGGCAGCTGAACCTGAAACTACAGATTCAAGTATATCAAAAAGAGCATCTCTGCCCGCAACACCGGCAGATTCTGAAACTACTTGTGCAGTAATATCCTCTGAAACTGCTGCACATTGATCAAGCAGTGAGATAGCATCTCTCATACCGCCGTCAGATATTTTTGCAATAAGCAGAGCAGCATCACTGTGCAGAGAAATATGTTCTTCCGAAGCGATAAAGCTTAGTCTTTCAGCAATATCTTCTGTACGAATTCGTCTGAAATCATACCGCTGGCATCTTGAAATAATAGTAGCAGGTACTTTATGGATCTCCGTTGTGGCAAGAATAAATTTTACATATGCCGGAGGTTCTTCCATTACTTTAAGAAGAGCACCCCATGCACTTGGTGAGAGCATATGTACTTCATCTATGATATACACCTTGCAGCTGCATCGCTCGGGCATATAAACAGTGCCTTCACGCAGATCACGTATATCCTCTACGCTGTTATTTGAAGCAGCGTCAATTTCTATAATATCGGAAAGGGTTCCCTTGTCGGCATCTCTGCATATATCACAGGTAAGACACGGTGCACCGTCTTTTGCATTAGGGCAGTTTACTGCCTTTGCGAGTATACGGGCACAAGTAGTTTTTCCAGTACCTCTTGAACCGGTGAAGAGGTAAGCGTGGGCAGTTTTGCCGCTGCGAACCTGATTACGAAGTGTAGAGGTGATATGTGGTTGAGAAATTACGTCGTCAAAGGACATAGGACGCCATTTTCGGTATAATGCTTTATACATAAAAACTGCCTCCTTTTTTCGCATAAAAAATCCGGAACATAGGTGTGCAGGTTTACTGCGGCACACAAAACGATCCGCTTAATGCTGCTCGGTCTCCCGCCTGACATGGTTCACGGTGCTTTATTGCACAGGACCCGCACACCTATATTCCGGAGATTCACCAGAAAAATCCGACTGATACAGAAATCCGAATCAGATATTATTATTATACCACACTCTGAAATAAATTTCAAGTACTTTTTCACAAAAAAATACTTTTTTTAAAAAATTATATGTTGTAAAGCTGATGCAAGTAAAATATAAAATAAAATCTCAGGTGCAAAGTCTTTCAACAATAGTTGCATCAAGAATCAAATCTCTCAGTTTTACGCCGTCAAACTTAAAATCAAGTGTTTCATCAATAGTAAGACCTTCAGCTATTGTATCTTCATCATAAATCCATATATAAAAGCTGTTGTTATGACCTTCGATTCCATAATATTCACCGTTGTATTCAAATCCAACGTTCCAGCCTCTTTCAAGATAAAACTTAAATTCACCAAGTGTTTCAAATTTATAGTCATCAGGATTGTAACTAGGATTATCCGGCATATCTTTAAACTTCATCTTTTTTTCAACTCCTTCGGTTTTATAATAGTTTTTAAATTCAGGAATGTTTCCATCCCAATAGTTAATGGGTGATTGTGGGTTAGGGTGCCCGTTGCTCCAATCAATATGATGGTCATGAGGATTAGAGTGATATTTTGGTGTGTCGTGGTCTGTTAGATGTCGTTCCCATTCAGCCCGTCAATCTTTTCCATATTTCATTATTATTGTATATCCGCCTTTTTTTGTTTTTTTAATCCATTCTTTTGTGGTGTTTGGCTTGCCCAAAAATTTTTCATCATTTGGCTTTTTTGGTTTCCAATCTCCACCAAATGCACTGCCTCCACCTTTACATATATATCCTATTTTTATAATTATATCACAAATAGACGTTTCTGTCAACATACTATGAATATGTTTTATATATTTCGCCGGCTTGATATCGTCATTCATATGACGCCATGAACTCATTTCATAGTCAATATAAATCAAATTTCCTTCCATTTCGGGAAATGGCTCACTGTAACAAATTACATATTCCGGTTCGATTCGCTTTAAAAGTTCTCTGTAACCATTTAAAAAAAGTTCCTTTTGGTCTGCATGGTTGCCGTGTTCATGAAACATATATGTTGAAACTGCTACGATAGAACCTTTCTCGATTCCGGAGAAGCAGAAATCAAAGCTCTCTTTTGTTCCCCAATTAACAGTTGGTACAACACGCAAACCTTGTTGTGCCATATATGCACCGCACCATCGATTACGGAATGTATTGTAAAGCTGTAAAGCGTATGGCATTTCTGTGTACATACTGAAATCTTGTGTCAGGACACCACGGTATGAACGTGTGGGAACGCTTATTCAATCTTGTTCAAATCTATTGAATATCACGCAATATAGGCATATTTTGAAATATTACTTATCGTGTTCTATCGTCTTTTTGCAGTGCCCTGAACGGTGTTTAGTGCCCTCGTAGTGCCCTAATAGTGCCCTCAGTTCAAGAATGACATAGCAGAAAATCAGAAGCTAATCAGCTATGAAACTGTTATTGCTCAATTTGAGTAAATACAAAGGCTGTCACTTGAAATGATACCCTAAATCTGATTTAGTGTATTAGAGCTGATACAAAAATAAGCTCTGATGAGCTTAAATGTTTATGCATATAAAGCACTTTACAAGCTCTTTACGCAACCATGAAATGAGCTGTACTATTATTCCATGTTGAGCTTAATAGAACGCATTAGAGGGCTGTACAATATGCTTACAGGCAAAAAAAGAAACAACCGTACGAAATTCGTACGGCGTTATTTTTACTTATTTCAATTGTTTACTTAAAGTGTTGTATTATCACCCAACAAATTCAAATGTCTTCTATACCGTTTCGGAATATTAATGCCTATCAGATAGCCGATTTCATGGAGAAATTCCGAAATCACGGAAAAACCGTCTTTGTAGAAATGTTCTATGCGCTTTTCCTTAAATGCAATTCCTTTATAATCTGACGGACACACAAAAGTCCAGTCTGCACCATCACGATCAAAAATGATTCGGAAAAACTTGTCTATATCTGTATCTTTGAAACCAGTTTTCATAAGTAGGATATGATGTTCTACAGCATCATCTATTTGAGCTATAACAGCCGTTTTTCCGTTGAACGAAATAGCCGCAAGCATTGGCTCATCATTTGCTATAGCGTCATTTACCTCTTGTTCTGATGGGTATTTAATGATGTTCATGTGGTTTCCTCCTCATATTCCAGTATGTCACCGGGTTGGCAGTCAAGAGCTTTGCATAACTTGGCAATTGTATCAATAGTTACACTTTTACCCTGTTTAATTGCGGTCAATGCACCTTGTGAAATTATATTTTCCTTTTTCACTTTATAAGAAGTTAAGCCTTTTTCTTCCATCATAGCGATTAGTTTATCGTATTTTATCGGCATTTTATAGCTCCCTTTCACTGTAGAATTTATGCGTTTACTATTCTCCACTATAATTATACCACATTATCATCACGGATTCAAGTGACAAAATATACAAATTATATCACGAAAATTTGTGACATTTTACATATCGACTATCACGGATATACGTGCTATAATATAACCAGTGAAAGCAACAAGCAGCGGAAAACTTAAACCAGAGCAGGCAGGAGAGAACCGAAACAGCTTTCACAGATTTACAGAAAAGAGGTAGCAAATAAAAAATAACGATTGTGTGGGTGGCGTGGGAATGTGTGTTTGTCTGGTTGTCTGGTATTGTCTGGTTTCGATTTTTGCACCAGACAAGTTAAAAAACACGTAGTTTCGGGACTTTTTTTCTGTTTGTCTGGTTGGATTATTTTTCATAGATATAATAAGATAGAAAAGAAAATATAAGCAACCTATACAAAACACCACCATAAAATTTGTGCCACTATAAAAGAGAAAAACCGGCTGCAAGTCTATACCTGCAACCGGTTATTTTTATATTAGATTTTCTTCTAAGAGCTGTTTCTCAGCCGTTTGCACCGCCTTTAAATGCACACTGTACAGTTCAGCTTTAAATTTACCATAGCTAATATATTCGCCCTGCTCCTGCCGTTCTCGCAGCTGCTGTACAACTTCAAAATATTCCGGACGGTATTCAAGCCTTTGTGTTTGATTCCAACGAAGATGTTCTAAATATTCCCTATAGAGCTGATACAATACAGGTGAATGTCTGAGCTTCTGTATCGCACTTCTGCTATAACTTAATATCTTACTTTTCTTTTCACCCATATTCTCCGCTATCTGCTGAACTGTAAACCCTTGAAAATACTGCTGTTCTATTACAGCTTTAAGATGTTCCGGCAACGTGCAGCGAAAGCATATATATCCGATTGTTCAAGTTTATACTTCACTGAACCACCACCTATGCCCATTCACCACTTGTTTCGTCAATCTCTATATAGTCATATTCATCATCAGCTGGCTGTGCCGCTCCCTTTGGAGCGGTGCTTGCCTGCTGTTGTATATTATCATTATCTTTAGATAATGATAATACAGTAACAGTATCAGTTACAGTATCAGTATCAGCTTGTTTTGGTTGTTTTTGCTTGTTTGAAAAAGCATTTGCTTGTTTTGGTTGTTTAGAAGCGTTTTTATTTCCTTTAGGAGCACCGCCCCTTTTGCCCGCTTCTGAACGTTTCCGACAAGTTTCTTTCCATTTTTTAGCATTCTCATCAATCTGTGATGCAATAAAACTGAATAGAACTTTTACAGTTAAATTTTCAATTTCAGGAACGTTTCCAGTGTCAACATACTGAAAAATTGCTTTGAATAATATACCGCATTGCTCATTTGAAAGTAAATCAATTTCTTTTTTTCTGTCAAGATAAAGTATAAAACTTTTTTTATCTGGCATTTATCTATTCTCCTGCCTTACAGCTTCACCGGAATAGGCTGAATCTGATTTACTCCATGAGCTGGAACAGTATTATTACATTCCTGCTCTTCACAGTTAAGAAACGCTGTGAATCTCTCCTGATTGATAAGATAACGGTTGCCTATTTTCACGGTAAATGCTGCACCTCTCTTGCTTCTTGCAAGCTTTCTCACCTGATAACTTGATAAGCCAAATATCTTTGCCGTTGTGTCAATAGTTTCCATATGTGGGACTTTGTAGTTTTCTGTCATATTCTTTTAACTCCTTTTGTACTTTAATCTTTTCTGACAAGTTTTTATATATCCTGTCATAAATAATCACGTGCTGCAATAAACTTGAATAAAACTCTTCAAGTTTCATATTATTTTTACAATCTGTTTTACTTTGTTTTAAATTTGTAATTGCTCTTTTAAAGGTTGTAAGCTGCGTTTCAGATGTGATCTTGAAAAAGCATAACGCAGTATAGAAACAATCGCTTGTTTCCTTAAATGGTATAAAAAAACCGTCACCAGTAAGCGTTATAGCTCTACCAATGACGGTTTTTTATTATATTCTATTGTCTTTTATCATGCATTTTTAACGGCTTAGTGCCCTAATAGTGCCCTCAGTTCAATTTTATTATAAAAACAAAAAACCACGCAACCTCGATATTTTACCGAAACTGCGTGGCTTTAAACTGGTCGAGGTGACAAGATTCGAACTTGCGGCCCCTACGTCCCGAACGTAGTGCTCTACCAAACTGAGCCACACCTCGTATTTTGATATTAAAAATGTTGTAAACCTACAACTTATTTAATCGACTTAAATAGTATATCATATTACAAAGAATTTGTCAATTGCTTTTTGGAAATTTTAATAAAAAAATCAAAAAGATAAAAAACAAGAATCCTAAAAATATAAAATTTCAGGATTCTTATTTTAATATTATGATTGGCTCCCCCAGTTGGACTCGAACCAACGACAACTCGGTTAACAGCCGAGTGCTCTACCGACTGAGCTATGGAGGAATATAGCTCCTTATCACAATATATATTATAGCATATCAAAAAAACTTTGTCAAGTCTTTTTTTCAATTTTTTCAAAAAAATTTTTTTGAGTGAGCGATTCTTGATTTTTATAAATTTTGAATCTGTATTCATAGGGGAGATATATTATGAATACAGATTCTTATTAAAATTATAATCCAGCTGCGTGTTTTGCATAAAGTGATAGAACTTCTATAGCGTCTGATATATTTATTTTATAATCGTTTACTATATCCATTGCAATTTCCTGAGAACGACAAAGCCTTTGAGGCAACGATGCACTTCTTCCTGCATATACATTTAAAATATCTATAGCATCTGTAATTGTCAAATCGCCATCTCCATCACTGTCACCATATATTATATCATAGTCATCATATATATATTCAGGATAGCTTATATTTTCACCGCTTTCTTCAAGTGCTGCAAATATGCTCATAGCTGCTCTTTTGCATATAATAGGACTTGTGTTTTCTGAAAGAGCTTTTTCTCCTATAGAAACAGCTTCTGAAATTATTTCATTATAGTCTTCAACATTGCGTGCGGCTTCAAGTGCAGTGTTTAGCATAATGGGAACGTATTCGTCTTTGTTTGTTCTTTCAGCAAACGCCTTGATAGGAACATTTCCCATGCTGCCGTGTGAACCTTCACACATTGATGTATCCAGCCATTCTCCGTCTGTATATATATAACTTTCATATGGATTTGCGTTGCATTCAAGTGTAAATGTGCTTGTTAATGATGTATTCTCTTCAACAGGCAGATATATTAAACGATTTTTGTCCTTGCAGGACATTGTAAGTACAAGTGAGAATTGATCGCCTTTCATAAGTTCTGCCGGATTTTCAAGCGGCACTGTATAATATCCGCTGTTTGAAATAGTTCCGCTTGCTGAACCGATAATATAACCATCTGTTGGGTCTTGTGTATTTTTATTAAGCTTATATACAGAAATATTGTAAGTTGTATTCGCAGGATTTCCTGACGGCATATAGAATGAGGCGTCTGTTATAGTGCTGTCATAATCTGCGGTGAATATATTTGCCGCAGCGTCGAAGTTGTATGATGTCACATAACCTACACCGTCATATTCATAAACGTCATCATGTTCCGATGCCTTCTCGACAATATATTTAAAAAATGAACCCATAGACGGATCTTCATATGATATCCAGAAGTAACCATCATCAAAAATATTATCGCCATAGCTGTTCTTTATAAGCCAAGCACCATCTTTGCTTGGCTGACTGCTTGGAGAAAAGTTTTCTTTGCTATAGTCATCATCCCAGCCTACTATGAGTGCAGCATGGTTTGCGTCTTGCTTATAAGATTTGTTTTTTGCATAGTAAGCATATGTTGTGCCGTTGTCGTAATAAAGCGAACGCTGACTGTAATATGCCATTGATACAGCACCGCTTTCCATCAGCCAATTTTTAATTTTATTTATAGATGCTGTATCCGATGCACTTGATATACTTTCACAAGTCTTAAGTCTATATTGACCGCCATATCTTGAATATTCAGAGTAATCAGAATTCCAATTTTGATATGGGCAAAGGCTTTCCCTTTCAAATCCCATTCCAGCAGCCAGTCCGGCTGAAGCCAATAAACTGTTGCCGCCGTCTGCACCTTTTTTAGGTGTGTTTAAATAGTCACCATAAAGTGGGTCGAATGGGTCGGATTGTGATTTATATAGAAAATATCCAATCTGAGCTTCTGACAGGTCAAGTTTAGAAGCGTCATCTTCAAAACCTTGTTTTAAGATATTTGATTCGCACGCACCCAAAACAGCAAACACATGACACATTCCTTCAGGACCCTGATTGCGTACCGGAGTAACAGCGTTTTCATCTCTAAGGTCATAGTGACTGGGCAGGTTTTGAGCTTGTATTATAGATTGATCGTCCGGTTTATTTTCAGACTGTTTATCATATTCTTTTTCGTATGGCATATGAATATATCCGCCGCCGTTTCCGGGAACGAAACTATTTTCTTCGGCATAGGAATAATTTATATTTGTATTATATGCGAGTATAAACGCAAAAGATGTCAAAGCAGTAAAAATGGATATTACTTTTTTAAAATTTGACTTCATAAGATACAGCCTCCTTTTCAGGCTTGTTTATATATTATTATATTTATATATTATAATAGTATATAATGGTTAAATTGCTTTATATAAATATTTTATCATGGTTTT
This sequence comes from uncultured Ruminococcus sp., assembly GCA_937907215.1. GTDB lineage: Bacteria > Bacillota > Clostridia > Oscillospirales > Ruminococcaceae > Ruminococcus_C. The sequence goes on along the minus strand of CALESG010000006.1, from coordinate 18,972 downwards.
ATTGTACTGTCAACAGTGTTTATTATATTATCCAAAAATCAACCGTGTTAAAAACTTTGGTAAAAATAAAAAAGCTTTCAGCAGTATGCTTCATTAAAAGCAGTCTGCCGAAAACTTTGATCATAAATTTAAAATTACTTGCGTCTTGAGTGATTTTTTCTTTCTGTGCTGCGTTTTATATCGCACATACGCTCTTCACTGTTCTGTTTGAATTTGTTGAGCATATCTTCAAATGTCATTTCACCCTGCGGCTGTTTTTTCTTAGGTTCCCAAACATTAGGTTTAGATTCTCGATGCTCATATTTTGGCGCTGAGGTCTGTTTTTGCTGTTTTGGTACAGAAGGCTTTGCCTGCTTCATAGAAAGGCTGATTTTTCCGTCTTCACCAATAGCTATTACCTTGACTTTAACGGATTGTCCTTCAGAAACGAAATCACGGATTTCGTTGACATAGTTGTTAGAAATTTCAGATATATGTACCATTCCCATAATACGTTGATTTTCCGTGCATGAGATATTTACAAAAGCACCGTATTTAGTTATACTTTTTACTGTTCCATCATAAATTTTACCATTTTCAATCTGCATTATCTCCAATAATCCCTTCATATAATTTTTTGTTTTAATTTCGTTTAGTTTCGAGAGGTATCGTAAAACCTAAACTCATCAGGGTATGCATAGCCGTAATCTTCTCTTGCCAGCTTTTCCATATAGCGATCGGCATCGCCGCTGTTGAGAATACGGGTCAAGTCTTCATTTTTAGCTTCATATTCACTTATCTGGTTTTGCAGGAGTTTAAGTTCTGAATTTTTCTCAGCAATAGTTGACTGAACGCTTATAATAAGTATTGTACAGCCAATAATGGCAGCAACGGCAGCAGTACGCTGAATTATGCGAAATATAAACTTAGGGCGTGAAACATTTTTTCTTGCAGCTTTTTTCTTAGCAGATGATTTACGTTTTTTAGTTGTCTTGTCGGTCGCCATTTTCTTCCTCACCCTTCTTTCCATTACTATTGAATATATTATACAACATTTTTTGTACTGCAATCAAGGGGAAAGAACAAATATTTTTTATTCTTCTACTAATTTTGGCGTTATTTACAAATTTGCGTACGAATTTATTATGAATCCATGTGCAAAGTTTAATGAAGGGTGAGAATATCCATTTTATGATACGCAAAAGGACATTTGAAATGAGTGACAGTATTCTTACAAGGGAATTTCCTATGGTAACTCTGCATAATATAAAGCCTAAAACACTTCCTATAATATAGAATATTCGGAAAACGCCTTTTGCAAAGATACTTGTAAAGCATATCAGACATCCGGACCATATCATAATGAAAATAATATCTTCAATTGCGTTTGCGGCAGCTTTGTGCGGGATAATGATTCTGAAGGCTCTGAATATATCAAAGACTAGTTCCAGAACGCAGCCGAGCAGAATTGCTCCCAAAAACAGGAGTAATTCTTCATGAACAGTGAGAAATGTATCAGGTATCAGCATTAGCGAAAGAGTTTTCCAAATGCTGATAACGGACCTGTTTTATCCCTGTCGCCATAAATCAGTGACCAGACATCGCCGCTTATTTTCATGTCACCGCTTTCAAGGCTTACACTGTCTACATGGAGATTCCTGCCTTTTACGGTGAGTTCTCCGAGCTGTGTATAAAGTCTTATGACACGTTCATCGAAGCAGTCAACATCTGTAACTCCGGATAGACTTATATTGTTTCTGTCCTCCATTATTAGATTATGATGACGTTCACTTTTGGGCTGAGCAGTTTGTTTCATATTAGCCATTCCTTTCCTGTAGCTTTTTTATAATAGTATGAAAGCAGCTGCCGGCTTATGACTGATAAGCTTATGGCTATAATTTTTCATGCATGAATCTGTCATCTTTATCATTTTTTAGAAATATATATGAAGTATTTTATGCATGGTGCATACATATTCTTTTTGAAAATCGTATAAAATGTCAATAGTATTTATCTGGAAAAAGTTGTATAATATAATTGAAAGTTGAGTTTATAGCAATCTTTATTTTTAAGGGAGGTACTTATTATGAATGGTATTATTAAAAGAATATCCGCATCAGTGGTTGCAGCTTGTATGGGTGCAGCCATGGTAATACCGATCAATGCATCAGCATATATTTGTGGTGATGTAAATAATGACGGTATTGTATCCATGCTTGACAAAGTTTCGTTAGATAAATATCTTGCCGGCATGATTGAGTTGGCACATTATGAAGCTGCTGATGTTACAGACAACGGTGTTATAAATGTTGTTGATTCATTGGTCTTGATGCGTCATTTAACAGGAGATAGGGATTTTGCTACTTTACCACACATTGTTACAACGGAATAAGGAGGTTGCAATAAATGAAAAAATCATTATTTAAAGGCAAAAAAACGGTTTCTGTTTTTATAGCTTCAACTATGCTTGCGTTAACACTAACTGCTACTATGAATATGCAGGTTTCGGCAGCAGTTAATACATCACAATCATATAAGGTCTATAACGCTTCAAACGGTAGTTTTGTTCAATCATATACTCTTTCTGAAAATCCGGTTATGGATAGAAGCAAAGGCGTAGTTGATACTGACGATAGAGTAGTAGACTTTTCAAAAAACGGTGTTGTTAAAATTGTAACAAGAAGTGGAATAGGAACAGGTTTTGTTGTAGATGACCATACTATTGCAACTGCCGCACATTGTATTTGTTCAAAGCCTTCAGTTAACGCAACTAATTACAATGTTAACCCGATTTCTCAAATCCTTATTTTTAAACCTGACGGAAGTGTAGAAAAAACGATTACAGATGCAAAACAGTATCATATACCTGATAATTTTGCTTTAACATCGGGATATACTAATAAGTATGACTATGCTTTAATAACAGTTTCTGAAGATTTAAGTGAATATGCTAATTTCGGGTTAGGTGTTATGATGGATAGCTTTAAAAATACTAATAAGCCTGTTTCTGCTACAGGTTTTCCCGGAAAGGTAAGAGGTCAAACTGTAAACACTGCTACTGTTCATAATATGTATACTGGAGTTGGTTATGTTGTGAATAATCCATTTGATGCTGAACGTCAGTTTTGTGTTGATTGTGATATTACGCCTGGAAGTAGTGGTTGTCCGATTTATACATCATCTACATTTGATGGTAAAGTATATTATACAGTAATAGGTATTACTACTGCTGATACGGGTAGCATTAGTGTTGAAACACGAATAACAACAGATTTAATACATTTTTATAAGAACAATCCAAATATTGATTACTGATTAAGGGAGGTAATTTTATGAAAAAAATAAGTAAAGTATTATCATTTATAATAGGTTCAGCAATGGCAATTGGCACAATGGTTTCACTAAGTGCAGATGCATTACTTATGGTAAGCAGCAATATTCCTTTAACGCCTCCTGATGGTGAAGAGCTTTATGAGCTTGACTGTGAAAATGGAGAAGTTAGCTATAGAATAACTTCCGGAAAAGGTTTATCAGTATATGGCTTTGATTTTTTTACATATAATAATATAACTATAAAGGTAAAAGACGGCGATAATGCATATGAGATCGCTGAAAAGTATCTGTCAGATTTAAAATTTGATGAGTATTTACTTTCTAGAGATAATTCTTCTATTTATTTGTACGATAAACATGTAAGTGGTGATGACCCAAGAACTCATGAGTCTGTAGAGGATAAATATAAACAACTTAGTGCAATATGTGCACAGATGTATGAAGATGGTGTTGTTGAAGAGGCGATATTAACACCTATGAAATCCTCTTACTATACTGGAAGATTGAATCCTAGCATTCATTGTTCATATCTTTGCGGACCGAATAAAGAAATGTTTCAGGATAAGGTAGATGAACTTCAGGCACTTGTAGATCAGTATACAGAATATGGTGAGGTTAGTATCAATAACTATGGTGACCCCAAGGGTGGAAAATATTACATTATCGTTGATCTTGACATAGACGATAAAACTGACTTTGACACATATGATAAGTTGGCTGCTCTTCGTGATGAAATATCAGAGCGTTATGATTATGAGGAAGTTAGAATAGGCTATGCACGACCGGAAACTGAGGAGTATGCTGCATCACCTGAAATCAACCTCCTTGACCCATATATCTGCGATATAGATGCGAGCGGTAAGGCTGATATTGCAGATGCTTCCACCATTCTTAGTGCATACGCAGAAAATGCTGCCGGTATGAGAACTGCTGTCGATGATAAAATGGACGTAAACGGCGACGGCAATGTTAATGTAGAAGATGCAACATATGTACTCAACTATTATTCTCAGGCTGCTGCCGGTCTTAGATAAAAATTGATTTTTAAAGCTATTAAATACATTGTTTCTCCAATTATAATAATATAAAAGCGTTCCGTCGGGATTGTATCTCGGCGGAACGCTCTTTGGTAGTGCGTTTTATTTTTGTAATGTATAAGAAATGTTTTGTACACAGTGTATATATATTATTTTGGAATCTTGTATAAAATGCCAATAGTATTTATCTGGAAAAAGTTGTATAATATAATTGAAAGTTGAGTTTATAGCAATCTTTATTTTTAAGGGAGGTAATCTTATGAAAAAAACAAGTAAAATATTATCATTTATAATAGGTTCAGCAATGGCAATCGGTACAATGAGTTCACTAAGTGCAAATGCAGTGTATATGGAAAGAAGCGATATTCCTTTAACGACTCCTGATGGTGAAGAGCTTTATGAGCTTGACTGTGAAAAGGGAGTAGTTAGCTATAGAATAACGTCCGGAAAAGGTTTATCAGTATATGGCTTTGATTTTTTCACATACAATAATATAGATATAAAGGTAAAAGATGGCGATAGTGCAAGTGCGGTAGCTGCAAAGTATCTGTCAGATTTAAAATTTGATGAGAGTTTACGTTCTATAGATGATTCTTCTATTTATTTGTACGATAAACATGTAAGTGGTGATGACCCAAGAACTCATGAGTCTGTAGAGGATAAATATAAACAACTTAGTGCAATATGTGCACAGATGTATGAAGATGGTGTTGTTGAAGAGGCGATATTAACACCTATGAAATCCTCTTACTATACTGGAAGATTGAATCCTAGCATTCATTGTTCATATCTTTGCGGACCGAATAAAGAAATGTTTCAGGATAAGGTAGATGAACTTCAGGCACTTGTAGATCAGTATACAGAATATGGAGAGGTTCGTATTATTAGTTATAATGGCGGCGATAGTGGAATATATTTCATTAAAATTGATCTTTATCAGCATTATAAAACTGATGATGGTACATATGCTTGTAAAACTGATTTTGATACATATGATAAGTTGGCTGCCTTTCGTGATGAAATCGCAGAACATTATGATTTTGAGAATGTTGGAATTGAATGTGAGATACCTGAAACTGCGGAGTATGCTGCATCACCTGAAATCAACCTCCTTGATCCATATATCTGCGATATAGACGCAAGCGGTAAGGCTGATATTGCAGATGCTTCCACCATTCTTAGTGCATACGCAGAAAATGCTGCCGGTATGAGAACTGCTGTCGATGATAAAATGGACGTAAACGGCGACGGCAATGTTAATGTAGAAGATGCAACATATGTACTCAACTATTATTCTCAGGCTGCTGCCGGTCTTAGATAAAAATTGATTTTTAAAGCTATTAAATACATTGTTTCTCCAATTATAATAATATAAAAGCGTTCCGTCGGGATTATATCTCGGCGGAACGCTCTTTTGTGTATACTACTATGCTTACTGCATATCCCTTTGTTCTACGGCTAAGCGGTCACAGCGTTCATTTTCCGGGTGACCTGCATGACCTTTGACCCATATGAAATCAACCTTGTGCTTTTCCAGCAACGGCAGCAGCTTCTCCCATAAGTCAACGTTTAAGGCAGGCTTTTTATCGGATTTTATCCAGCCCTTTTTCTTCCAGGAATAAACCCATCCTTTTGTAATACTGTCCACAACATATTTGCTGTCAGTAGTAAGTGTTACATGACACGGTTCTTTTAGTGCAGCCAATGCTGCTATAACTGCTGAAAGTTCCATTCGGTTATTTGTTGTTGATGGTTCACCGCCGGATAATTCACGTTCAAATTTTCCGTATCTTAGAATCGCTCCCCAGCCGCCTGCTCCCGGATTGCCGCTGCAAGCTCCATCGGTGAAGATCTGTACTTCTTTCATTATGAAAAGTTCCTTTCGATCAATATATAATTACAGCTTGCTTGTAAAGTGCGTTGTAAGAGGTCTTGAACATTCCCATATTGTAAGTTGTTTCACCTTGCTTAGGGTCGATTATCGTTACGGTATTGTTTACAGTATCATAACCCGTAAGCAGTACACAAGTTGCATTCGGGATCCAATATACATCCTGCTTATATTGGCTTTCCAATGCTGTAGTTATTTCAGGCTCAGTAGCAGGTTCAATAGATGATTGTTCTGATGTGCCAAGAACTACTATAGATGTTGCTGCCGGTTCTGTAGTAGTGGAAGCACCGCCTGTTCCATATAATGTAAAGCAATATTCCTCTTGGCAAAGCTCAAGATTGCTGTTTATCCATACAAGAACCGGATAGTCACTTGCAACATGAAGCAGGACATCATCGAAACTGTCGGCATTCAAAGACTTGACAGTTCTGCTGCTGCCTTGTGAATTTAGATATTTTTGTGCCGTTTCCACAATAACCGGTGCAAAACATCCCAGTCCGTCAGAAGTTTTTGGATCGCCTATAAATGCTTGTGAGAATGTAGCGTCACCACGTTCTGCACGTGGCAGGAAATTATCTGCAAGAGTTACCTTATCAATTTCAAATCCAAGATAATTCAAAAGCATTGCTAAAGATGTTACCTCACTTCCCGTAGGCAGTTCAGGATCTTGATAAATAACGGGTACAGTTATCTGATGAGAACTCGGGAGAGTGTCAACAAGCTGTTCTTGAGGAAGAGGCGTTTCGGGTATTGCTGTGGAAGTCTGTGAAGACGAAGCGTCAGAAACATCAGAAGATGTTGTTGTCATTGGCTTGTCTGTGTCGGAAATCTCATCGGTTTTGCAGGCACAGCGTATACAGCTTGCACAACCTTTTGATAATAGAAAAATTAAAATCAGCAATACAATTAGCCCGCCTATGCGTCGCCTTTGAAGCTGTTTGCGTGTTACACGTTTTTTAGGTCTTTGGTTGTTGTTTTCCATAATATCCTCCTTAGTTTCCAGAGGTGTTTGATATTTGTATTTTATGTCTAAAATCAGAACCTGCCTTACCTATATTGCTGCAGGCAAGCTGATAAATATCAGTTGCTTTAGATTCAAGATATGCACACTTTTTTGCAGCTTCATTTTTATTTGACAATCTTTTTAGAGATTCTGCAAAAGGCAAGGTTCTTATTCCTTTTGAAAGAGCAAGTACTTTTCTGCCGGTGCTGTTGAATGCCAATACTCTGCCATAAGGCGGAAGTGAATATATATCTTCTTTTTTTATTCCTATAAGCATATGAAGAAGTATTCTTCTAAGCCTTGATGCCGGATAGCGTTTTGTTCTGAGCTGATCCATAAGGTCATCAAGTGAAGTAGCTGTTCTCGCCTGATAGATTCTATATGCAAGACCCTGAGCACCAACTTCAGCAATTTCAGCGATTTCTTCTGGTTCCATTGTACGCAGTTTATAGAGAATAGGTCTTTCAAGATTTCTAAGGTTTGCAAGCAAACCGTTTTTTTGTGATGAAGAGATCTCTTTCCATGAAGACGATGGAACCATTTTTCGGCAGTCTATATTTTCATCAAGACATCTTCGTATATAAGATGCACTTGCAAAAAGGTCTTTGTTTTCATTTTGAATTTCAAGCTGGAAGTCTGCCTGAACTTCTTCTGGTTCAACAGTCATACTGTCATGAGCAGCACCCTTTCGCTGTACGGCAAATGGCTTTATGCGGCTGTTGCTGTTTTTAAGAGCATTTAAATATGCAACTGCAAGAGTATTATTTGATTGTGAAAGAACCGATGCAATTTCCGGACCGGCGATCTGTGTTGCAAGTTCCTGTAAAACTGCCGGATAAGAATTTCCCTTTTTGGTAAAATACCTGAGTGTATCGGCGTATTCAGTCTGGCATTCATAGCAAACATCAGCTGCTGCTTTAAGCAGTTCTATATCTCCGCATTCGCAGCCAAAAGATATTTCATCTACTACCTGAAGTGCGTCTAATATAGTTATGCCGCCGGCTGCAAATTGGTCTGCCGGTGAGAGCGACCATATTACAGGAAGTTCAATTACAAGGTCTGCGCCTGCTTTTAATGCAAGATTGGCACGTGCAAGCTTTTCTATAACTGCAACATCGCCACGTTGTACAAAATTTCCGCTCATTACAGCTACTATAGCATCTGCTCCGTTTTCACGTACTGTTTTAAGGTGATGAATATGTCCGTTGTGCAGTGGGTTGTATTCGCATATAACACTGCTTACTTTCATTTAAATACCTTCTTTCCATATTTAAGAATATGTCATTCTCTGAAAATACAAATCGAATTTAAGGAAAAGACTTGCAATTTTCAGAAAAAAGTTTATAATAATATATATAGGAACTTTAAAAGGCAGTTGCTTTTTAAGTTCTCATAAATGCAGTTATTATAAAATGAACTGCTATAATACGAAAGGATTTGAAACTTATGATTATTCTCGTTGTGAATGCGGGCAGCTCTTCTCTCAAGTATCAGCTTATCAATATGGACGATGAGTCTGTTATAGCAAAGGGCAACTGCGATCGTATCGGCATTGATGGTCACCTTAGCCACAAAACTGCTGATGGAAGAACTATTGAAGAGGACTGCAATTTCCCAACACATTCCGAAGCTTTTGCACGCCTTGTTGATGCACTCACCACCGGTGATGCCTCTGTTATTAAAAGCATGGATGAAATTTCCGCTGTAGGTCACCGTATCGTGCAGGGTGCTGAAGTATTTACAAAGACAACAATGGTAACTCCTGAAGTTATCGATAAGATCGAAGAACTCAAGGAACTTGCTCCTGTACATAACCATGGACATGCTCTGGCACTCTGGGCTTGTACAAAGGTTATGCCAAATGTTCCACAGGTCGTAGTATTTGATACAGCATTCCACCAGACAATTCCACAGAAGGCTTATATGTATGGTCTGCCATATGAAGATTATGAAAAATACCATGTAAGAAAATATGGATTCCATGGTACATCACACCGTTTTGTAACAGCAGCTCTTGCAGAAGCTATGGGCAAAGATATTAAGGACCTTAAGATCGTATCATGTCACCTTGGCAATGGTTCTTCAATTACTGCCGTACAGAATGGTCAGTCTATTGATACTACAATGGGCTTTACACCTCTTGACGGCGTACTTATGGGTACACGCTGCGGTGCAGTTGACCCATCTGCTGTAACATATGTTGCAAATAAGCACGGCTTTACCACAAGCGATATGGATACATATATGAATAAGAAGTCCGGTCTGCTTGGCGTTTCCGGCAATTCTTCCGACTGGAGAGATATTACCGCAGCTTCTGAATCCGGAGATAAAAAAGCACTTCTTGCAAGAGATATGCTTGTTTATGACATCAAGAAGGACATCGGTGCTTATGCAGCTATAATGAACGGTCTTGATGCTGTTATCTTTACAGGCGGTATTGGCGAAAACGCTCCTAACTGCCGTGAGATGGTTTGTGAGGATATGGAATACCTCGGAATTAAGATCGATAAAGATGCAAATAATTTTAAGGGTGAACTCAGAAAGATCTCTGCTCCTGATTCAAAGGTTGAGGTATGGGTTATTCCTACAAATGAAGAACTGCTCATTGCAAGAGATACTTTGGCAATGATAACAAACAAGTAATTTTTAACATTAAAAATTCATATGAAATTCGGGTAGCTTTGGTCTGCCCGTTTTTCATTTTAGAAAGGAATCGTCAAAATGGTACAAAATATGACAGAGGCAGCAATGGCTGCAAGGGCAAATGCATATGCACCATATTCAAATTTTTTTGTAGGTGCAGCTCTTAGATGTGAAAGCGGCAAGATATACACCGGCTGCAATGTGGAAAACGCATCATATTCTATGGGAATATGTGCCGAGCGAAATGCAGTATTTCAAGCTGTGGCAGCAGGTGAGAAAAAGTTTAGAACACTGTCAATTGTGGGCGGAAAAACCGATGAAGAGGCATTATCTTTGCCATGTATTCCATGTGGTGCTTGTCTTCAGGTATTATCTGAATTTTGCTCCGATGATTTTCCGATCCTTTTAGCAGATGGTATACATAAATTGAGCGATTTTCTTCCCAATAGTTTTAAGCTTTAATCTTTCTTTTTGATTTCAGAGCGGCTTCCGTCTGGATTTATGATTACAGTACGGTCAAGTTGACCGCTTAGGTTTGCAACAACAGATCGGCGAAATTCATTTCTAAGCTCAGTCTGTTCTTCAATTTCTGCTTTTGTTAAAGCACGTTCTTTAGAAGCTTTAGCAAGAGCATTTATCCTGTCAATTTTATTTTTATCCATAAGTTATTCTCCAAAATTTTTATTTTTTTGGTTATCCATTTAATTATAACACATAAATTTCCAAAGTGCAATAGCAACATAAGCACTATTTGCATTAAAAATTTTATATTTGAATAAAATCATAAGAATGAAACAACCGATATGAAAGGAATATATAAATATGAAAACAGCATTTGTAACAGGCGGTACAAGAGGTATCGGACTTTCTATAACAAGAGCCTTGTCTGCACAGGGCTATATGGTTGCAGCGGGCTATTGCAGAAATGATGCTGCCGCAATGAAAACTAAAGAGGAATGCGGTGCTGAGGTTATAAAATGTGACCTTAGTTGCAACGGAAGTGCGGCATTGCTTGCAAAGCGTGCAATTGATGTACTTGGTCATATAGATGTGCTTGTAAATAATGCGGCTGTATCTTATACGGAACTTTTTCAATGTATGACAGAGAAGCAGATTCACGAGCTTTATCAAGTGAATTTGTTCGGTACTACTGAAACAACACGTTTTTTACTTCCGTATATGCTTAAACGCAAAAGTGGCTGTATTATAAATATAGCGTCTGTATGGGGTGAAGTTGGTGCGTCCTGCGAAGTGGATTATTCAGCCACAAAGGGAGCAGTCATAAGCTTCACAAAAGCACTTGCAAAGGAAGTTGGACTTTCAGGAATACGTGTAAACTGCGTATCTCCGGGAGTTATAAGAACTGATATGAATTCGCATCTTTCAGAAGAAGATATAAATGCACTTGCAGAGGAAACACCGCTTGGACGCATTGGCAGACCGGAAGAGGTTGCAGCAGCGGTTTGCTGGCTTGCTTCTGATGCTGCCAGTTTTGTAACAGGACAGGTCTTTCCAATAAACGGCGGACTTACTTAAGACAACACGTACAAAATTAGCTTGATGGTTTTGTGCAATATTTATTTAAATGTGTATTTTGAAACAAATTGCAACAAATAAAGTGCAATAAATCATATACAATTATTTTTTTTATGTTATAATTAAAATATAGTGTAATAGGCAACACCGCACAGAGCTCGCCTGACGGCTCTGTACGTCATCTGTTTGCATATTTCTTGCCATATTTCACAAAAAGCCTAGTGAATACACAAAGTATTCACTGCATTTTTTGTTTCATCTGACAATAAATCTGACTGCACATCTGATGCACAGTCTTTGTGCAGTGTTGCCTATAAATTTATGGTGATTATGTATTTTTTAAGGAGGTCTGTTTTTATGTGTAAATCTATACGCATTAAAAGTATTCTTGCTGCAATGATTATGCTGGCAGCATTTCTGCTGCCAATGTTCAGCAGAAATATCAGTGTTGATATTATGGTTTCGGCTATATCAACTGATTATCCGGCACAGCTGATGAATATTGCTGTTAAGGATAATTCAAAAGTACTGACTGAAAATGGGACAACAGACGGTTCAACACTTTCAGTTAAGGCACTGGGCAGCGATCTTTCATGCTCATGGAGATTTGACCGTGTCGGTGCTGATTCAAAAGGTACATTTTTTAAGCTTGTAAACGCTCAGTCCGGACGTTTGCTTACGCCGCAGAATTATAGTGTTGCCGCAGGTGCAAATGTTATAATGTATGGCAGCGAATCTCATCAATCTCAGCATTGGTATGTTGTGCCGGTGAAAAATGACAGGCTTGGAAACGGCTTGTATTACAAGATAGTAAACTATTCTGATATATCACTTGCACTTACTCAAAGTTCAGCCGGTATGAAATTGGAATCATATACAGGTGCAGACAATCAGTTGTGGCTTCTTACGCCGGACGGTTTACAGGGATTTGCCGGATATTGTTTTAATGATAACACAAATAATATTAAAGCAGCTGATATAGGCGGTTTGTTCGGTGAAGTAGTTGAAGTTTCTAATTTTAATGACCTGAAAAAATATGCTGCTTCTGATGATCCTTATACTATCGTAGTTAATAATAATATCAAAGTTACAGAGCTTGATCTCAACGGGTCAAGATATATGTGCAAGGCCGGAAGAATCTATGTACATAGCAATAAAACTATTATAGGCAGCTACAATGCTCATACTTTATTTAATGTACAATTCTGTACTTCATCAAACAGTGGCAAGGGCGATAATATTATAATCAAAAACTTTGATATGCAGCATGATGCAGAATCCAATAATAATGATTCTATTGTATGCTACTTTGGTTCAGGTGAAAATATATGGGTAGACCATGTGACATTTACAGGTCATAATAACTATGGTTATGCTCCTCAGACAGGTCAGGTAGATGAAGACAAGTTCCTTGCCTGCTGTTATGATGCCGATTATTGTACAGTGTCTGACTGCTCATTTGGCAAACACAAGTATGGTTTGATTTTGGGCTACCCGGCAGATGATGCAGCTAATAAATCAAAATACGGCGGTTATCCACGTATGTCACTCATTTCAAATAAGTTTGACGGATGTAACACAAGAGGTCCCGGACTTATGAGATGGGGATACTTCCATTCGATGAATAACTATGTAAATGATTTTAATATGGCATATACTGTTATGTCTGACGTTAATATTTATGCAGAAAATTGTGTATATGAAAACGGCGGCAATGTTATATGTGACTGGGATAAGGCGACTTATATCGGACATTATGCGGAAGACGGTTCTATATTTTCAAGTTGTAAAAGAACAGTGCAAGGCGGAGATTCAAACAGTACGGCTGATGCCTGCAAATGGCGTCCAAAGAATAATTATAAATATACATCACGTTCTGCTTCAGATGCAAAATCATATTGCAGCAGCTACAGCGGCTGTCAGACTTCTAAAGATAATGTAATGTATCTGCACTTTTCAAAGAATGGCATTCCAAGTGCAGGGTATACAGAATTGCCAAGCGGTCCTATCGCTCCTGTTCCTGTGAATTTCAATGAAGGTGCTGCTTATCGTATCAAGAATGTGAACTCTGGTTTGTATATGCAGGTCACAGGAGGTGCTGCCGAAAATGGTACAAATGTTCAGCAGTGGGGTTCAAACGGCACTGATGTACATGACATCTGGAAATTTTACAGTGCAGGCAATGGATACTATTACATTGCATCATGTGTAGGTGACGGCGGAACATATGTACTTGATATAGCAGGTAAAAAGACTGCCAATGGTACTAATATTGATATATACAATTATAACGGCGGAGAAAACCAAAAGTTTATGATAACTGATAATGGTGACGGCAGTTATAAGATACGAACTAAAATTACAGGTGAAAATTCAGCGGTAGAAGCTGCCGGCGCTTCTAAAGATTCCGGTGCAAATATTCAGCAGTGGGAGATAAACGGTGTAAATTGTCAGGACTGGATATTAGAACCGGCAACAGACCCTGGAACATCAATGAGTACTGATTATATGTATATATTCCAGAATGTAAATTCAGGACTTAACATGGAAATCGCAAACGGTTCTATGGAAAGCGGAGCAAACGTTCAGCAGTGGACAGCAAACGGTTATGACTGCCAGAAGTGGATCCTTAAAGCATTCGGCAACGGCAATTATTACTGGATCCGTTCGCAGCAGAATCCAGATTTCGCACTTAAGGCTGAAGGCAGTGCAAACGGAAGCAATATTGATATAACAAATTATAGTTCAAAGGACAGCTCACAGCTTTTTAGATTCAGCAAGAATTTAGATGGCTCATACAGCATCATAACTCATGCGTCAAAGGATAATTGCCTTGTAGAAGTTGACGGTGCATCAAAAGATAATGGTGCAAATGTTCAGCAGTGGGGTGTTACGAATAGCAGCTGTCAGAGGTGGAATGTTCAGACTGAGAAAATAACGACGACAACAACTACTACAACTACAACTACCACCACTACTACTACTACCGCCACTACAGTTACAACTACAGCAGAAACAACAACAGATACTACTACAGAGCCTTTGCCTGTAAAAGGTGATATAAATTATGATGGCAGCTTTACAATAATGGACGTACTTCATCTGAAAAAATGGCTTGTGGCTGTACCGGATGTAACACTTGTAAATCCTTTTGTTGCTGACCTTAACGGTAATGGAAGAATTGATGTGTTCGATTTGTCTATACTTAAAGCTATGCTTATGAATTCTTAAAATAATAAAAATATGCCGCACGAAACAAAAGTGCGGCATGTTTTTTTATTATTGTTAGTGGCTTTCCAAAGTCCGAAATTCATGCTTTTCATAATATCCTATGAGAGAACCATTTTCATCACGCAGTGCTATCATGTAAACATCCTTGTTTTCCTTTGGATTGTGAAATGTGAAGATCCTGTTATTGTCTTTGCTTTGCTCAAACCATTCTATCACTTTCTTGATTTTAATGTTTGAATCGGCATTGTGACAGTCAAGCAAAGATTTTCCCATAAGCTTATATCCGCCGCTTTTTGAATAACGTTCTGCGGCTGTTGGATTCATATAGATAATCGTATGATTTGTATCACATATTACAACAGGTGCAATATCCGAATCAATTACGCTTTTGAAAAAAGCTGACAATTCCATAAAGAACACCTCCGATTTTTTTATTGATTTTTATTATACCATATTAAAAAGAGAAATACAATAGTTTTCTTGCAGTGATTTTGAGAAAAAATAAAAAAAGCCTTGACAAAGACAAAAATATGTGTTATCATTGTAAAGCTGAATGACTTTACACCTGTAAGGAGGTTGCTTTATGGCAAAGGATTTGCAGTTCATAATGCTCCTTGACTGCTATGGTGAGTTCTTGACAGAGCGTCAAAGACAAGTGTCGGAATTGTATTATGGCGAAGATCTTTCACTTGGTGAAATATCAGAGCTTTCAGGTATAACCAGACAGGCTGTAAGGGACGGCATTAAACGCAGTGAGGAAATTTTGCTTGGTATGGAAAGCAAACTTAGATTTGCTGAAAGACTATCTGCATTGAAAGAAAATTATGCACAGATTTCTGCCGCTGCTAAAGCTATTGCTGAAGATGCAGCAGATAAACCAACTGTACTGGAAAAATGTAGTTTTGTTGAAACGAAAGTGCAGGAAGGTTTAAAACTGCTTTAAGGCAACACCGTACAGAGCCGTCAGGCGAGCTTTGTGCGGTGCTGATAAATATAAATTTAAAAATGTAAACCAGAAGGAGGATTCACTATGGCTTTTGAAGGTCTGTCTGATAAGCTGAATAGGGTATTTAGAAAACTTAAATCACACGGAAAGCTCACAGAAGCTGATGTAAAAGAAGCTATGCGTGAAGTCCGAATGGCTCTTCTGGAAGCAGATGTAAGCTATAAAGTCGTTAAGGATTTTGTGGCTAAGGTTTCTGCGAGGGCTGTTGGTGAAGAGGTTCTTACAAGTCTTACACCCGGTCAACAAGTTATAAAGATAGTAAACGAAGAACTTTGCGCTCTTATGGGAAATGATAATGCAAGAATAAATTTCCCGTCAAAGCCTCCGTGTGTTATTATGATGTGCGGTTTGCAGGGTTCAGGTAAGACTACTCATGCGGCTAAGCTTGCTAAGCTTTTGAAAAAAGAAGGACATTACCCTTTGCTTGTTGCTTGTGATATTTATCGTCCGGCTGCTATAAATCAGCTTCAGGTCGTTGGTGAACGTGCAGGCGTAAAGGTATTTGAAATGGGACAAATCTCTCCCATGATAATAGCTAAGGAAGCAATGAAATTTGGTAAGGATCATGGTAATGACGTTATCATTTTGGATACGGCAGGCAGACTTCATATAGATGAAAAACTTATGGATGAGCTTAAGGAATTGAAAAAGCTTACAAATCCAAACGAGATCATGCTTGTTGTAGATGCAATGACCGGTCAGGATGCAGTAAATGTTGCCAAAGCTTTTGATGATGCTTTGGGTATTGACAGTGTTCTTATGTCTAAGCTTGATTCTGATACAAGAGGCGGTGCAGCACTTTCTGTATTGTCCGTTACAGGTAAGCCTATTAAATATGTCGGTATGGGTGAAAAACTTGATGATTTTGAGCAGTTCCATCCCGAAAGAATGGCATCACGTATTCTTGGAATGGGTGATATGCTTACACTTATTGAAAAAGCTGAAAATACTGTAGATATGAACGAAGCTGAAAGACTGGCAAAGCGTATGGAAAAGAACCAGTTTGATATGAATGATTTGCTTGATCAGCTTCAGCAGATAAAGAAAATGGGTTCTATACAGTCAATTATCGGTATGCTCCCGGGTGTGGGCAGCAAACTGAAAGATGTTGATATAGATGATAGACAGTTTATAAGAATCGAAGCTATTATCACATCTATGACAGCGGCTGAAAGAAAGAAACCGTCTATAATAAATCCATCACGCAAGAGAAGAATTGCTGCCGGAAGCGGTAATAAAGTTGAAGATGTAAACAGGCTTTTGAAGCAGTTTGATCAGATGCAGAAGATGATGAAAAAAATGGGCGGCAGTATAAAGGGCAAGAACGGCAAGGTTTCACGCCGTGCTATGAAGCGTCTTGCCGGTATGAATATGGAAGATCTGCAAAATATGCAGGGTGGAAATATACCTGGACTTCCTCCGGGAATAAATCCTAAGAAGCGATAAAAATGCCTTATCATGCAGGAAACTGCTGATATATAAAGAATTCAAATACACATGGAGGTGAAATAAAATGGCAGTAAAAATCAGACTGAGAAGAATGGGTGCAAAGAAGGCTCCTTTCTATCGTGTTGTAGTTGCTGACGAGAGATATCCTCGTGACGGCAGATTCATCGAAGAAATCGGCTACTATGATCCTACAAAGGAACCATCTGTAGTTAATGTTGACGCTGAAAAGGCTAAGAAGTGGCTTGCAAATGGTGCACAGCCTACAGATACCGTTAAGGTTATTCTGAAGAAGGAAGGCATTCTTTAATCAGAAAGTGCAGGTAGGGAGCAGAATAGTGCATTGCACTGCTGCTCATACTTCTTGCAGATGCTTTTTCTGAAAGGAGCATATTTTATGCAAGAGTTGCTTTATACAATTGTAGAACGTCTGGTCGATGACCCATCTGCAATTAAAATTACAGAGGACGCTCCTAATGAAGAGGGCGTTATTGTATTTCACTTGAGTGTGGCACAGGAAGATATGGGCAGAGTTGTAGGAAAGCAGGGCAGAATTGCCAAGGCTATCCGTGTGATAATGCGTTCAGGTGCTGCAAGACTTGATAAGAAAGTCGCAGTGGAAATAGACTAATAGAATTATCTTTGCAGGCGATTCTTAGAAGATTCGCCTGTTTCTATATTAAGAGTTTGTGTTTATAGGTTCAGCACACGTTTTTTAGGCAAATTTTGATGACTATTACGTTGAAAATCTTTGCCGGGCGACAGCACGCCTGCATATTTTCGCCTTATATTCACAAAAATTACGCTCGAAAATCCTCATACTTCACCTATGAACACAAGCTCTAAAACATATTTGTTTTATAATTATCAGGTGAATTTAAATAGATAATGCTGCTTGGCATACTTGTAAAAGGAGAAAGACAAATGAAAAAAGAGTATTTGGAGATCGGTAAGATTGTAAATATTCACGGTCTGCGTGGTGATGTAAAGGTTATGCCATGGTGTGATGAACCGGAACTTTTATGTGAATTTGACCGATTGTTTATTGATAAAGATAAAAAGGAAATTTTTACAGAAGATGCAAAGGTTTTTAAGAATACAGTTATAATGCACTTTGAGGGATGTGATACTCCGGAAGCTGCTGAAAAGCTTAGAAATAAGATCTTGTATATGCATCGTGATGATTTAGAGCTTGATGAAGGCGTTTATTTTATACAGGATCTGATTGGACTGCGTGTTGTAGATGCAGACAACGGCAAAGTGTACGGCACTATAAAAGATGTATCTCAGACAGGTGCTAATGATGTTTATGAAGTTTTTGACAGTGAGCTTAATAAAACTTACTGGATACCGGCTATACCAGATGTTGTTATTGAAACTGATATTGACGGCGAGATTATGAAAATACGCCCATTGGAGGGACTTCTTGATGCAAATTGATATAGCAACTCTTTTTCCGGATATGTGTGAAGCGGTGCTTTCTGAAAGCATTGTTGGACGTGCAAGGAAAGCAGGACATATAACGGTAAACTGTCATAATATTAGAGATTACACTCTGGATAAACACAGACGTGTTGACGATGTGCCTTATGGCGGCGGCAGAGGAATGGTAATGCAGGCGGACCCTATTTACAGATGCTGGGAAGCTATTTGTAAAGACCGCACTGAAAAGCCTCATGCCATATATCTTTCGCCAAAGGGTGCTGTTCTTACTCAAAAAAGAGCCATAGAACTTTCAAAAATGAATGAGCTTTTCTTGCTTTGCGGTCATTATGAAGGAATAGATCAGCGTGTTTTGGACGAAATTATAGATGAAGAAATATCCATAGGAGATTATATACTTACAGGCGGAGAATTGCCGGCAATG
>CALESG010000005.1 GCA_937907215.1 uncultured Ruminococcus sp. | reverse complement strand
AACAAGAACTGATAAAAAGCGGAAGAATGTCTGAAAATATGTTTTTGCTTTCTGAATTATCATATCATTTTTCAACAGAATATTTTCGGTTTTTAGATGGAAAAACTTGGGGAAGTGCTGGAGTAAAAGCACCTTATATGCTTGATATCAGAAATGCAGGTGCTGTAGGTATCATTTCTGATGATAATCTGTATGCACACGATTTTATCAAACACACGATACTAGATCTTGCTTATTATCATTCTCCGGAGGATATTCAATTTGTGTTCTTCTTTGAGGATGAATTAAGTATCGAGGAACAGGAAGAAAGAGTGAAAGAATATAAATTTCTTCCGCATTGCAATGAACTGCTTGAAAATACTTCTCAATTCGTTTTCAATCAAGAAAGTGCCGGTGAAGTGTATGGACAGCTTCTGAACATTATGAATCAAAGGGCAAAAGAAAAACTGTCTGATGAAGAAAATGATTCTGTTTCTGAAAAACTCACACAAATTGTTTGTATTATTTTTGGTGATTATGGGATAAAGTCTACGGGCTTTTCAAAATATCTTCCAGAAGCACCAAAAGAAGGGGAGGATTATCAAAATAAGTTAGGATTGACATTTTTGTTTTGCCGGGATGACAAAGATAAGCTTCCTCGTTATTGTGGCGATATCATTTATTTGAATATCAGTAATAACAATACCGGGTATGGTTATGTTGTTCCAAGATATAGTGTGATGACACGTGAAAATATTCTTGCAACTGTTACGGAAACAAAGAAATATCCTAATTTTTGGAATGATTTTATCTTTAAAGCCGGTGAATATAAAGAGCAGTATGAGCTTGCTTATAAAAGGCTGAGCGCTATTTATTATACTCGTATTGCAGAAAATGGACAAGTTCCAAGTATGGTAACTCTTTTTAAGTTACATAATATTTCAAGTGAAGATACAAAATTCAAAAACAGTAGTTCTTCTAACTTATTAGTCACAACAAATATAGCCAATAGAATACTGAAATGTTGGTCAAGTACAAAAGAAGAATATGATGTAACCAGAAATCTTCGTGTTAATATTGGTGCAAACGAACATGGTAATATGCATCTTGACTTATATGAGAAAGCCGATGGTCCTCATATGCTTGTTGCAGGAACAACAGGCTCGGGTAAATCTGAAACGATCATTACATATTTAATAGGACTTTGTATGAAATTCTCTCCAATGGATCTGAATTTAATGCTTGTAGATATGAAAGGCGGAGGATTTTCAGATCGATTAGGTGATTTACCCCATTGTGTAGGTGTTGTAACTGATACGGCTGGTGAAAGTGAAGGAATATCTTCGGCTTATATGTTGAAGAGATTTCTTGAAACATTAAATGCCGAAATCAAAAAGAGAAAGCTGCTTCTTCAGGAATTTGGCGTTGATACAGCAGATGCATATATTCGTGCAAGAAGAATTATGGTTGAAATTGATCACCTTATAAATAAGGAAGAAAATTTGTCATTACAACAGGCACATACTATTTATAAGGAATTGAAGTCAAATCAGATTGCAATAGAGGAATCTGAATATTCTGAAAGCATACAAGTTATTTTAGAAAAAATCGGAAAACTCAATGAAAAGCAAATCGAAGTCTTGAAAGAAAAGGGAATCGAAAGAATTAAACATCTTTCGCATCTTGTTCTTGTTGTCGATGAGTTTACAGAATTAAAGAGATTTTCTAATGAGAGCAATGATGTAGATTTTATTGCTGAGATCACAACCATTGCTCGTGTAGGAAGAACACTTGGCTTTCATATTATTCTTGTTTCTCAGAATATTGAGGGTGCTATTACGGATGATATTCGTGTTAATTCAAAAGCAAGAATATGCTTGAAGGTAGCTACAAAACAAGCTTCTAAGGAAATGATTGACAGTCCGGTTGCAGCTGCGCCAACTATGCCTCTAAACGGACGTGCATATCTGCTTGTTGGCACGGGATCAAGATTTGAATATTTCCAATCAGCTTATACTGGTGCAAATCAAAACTTAAGCATTGAAAGCCCTGTTAATATTACATATGTTCCTAACAGTGGAAAATTTGATGACAAGTTTTATCGTTCACAAAAGGATAATGAAGCACAAAAGCAAGCGCAGAAGAACGTTGATCCAAATGCTACGCAATTGAAATTTGTTGTTGATACGATCATAGCCATAAATGAAGGGAGACCAATGCCAGAAAAGATATTTATGCCGCCATTGAAAACAAAACTCGAAAATACTACAGAATGGAGGATGTGAATTGGAAGAGAAAAAAACAATGATATGCACTTTAGGACAGTATGATATTCCTATTGTGCAAAAGCAGCCATTATTTAAAGTTGATTTACTGGATAAAAATATAGCTCTGTTCGGTGCTTCGATGAGTGGAAAAACAAACTTCCTTAAGTTACTGATTCAAACCTTACATATGACGAATAATGTAGATGATGAACAAATCTTCATTCTTGATTTTGGTGGTGCATTAGCCTCTTACAAAGTTTTTCCTTTGGTTTCAGCTTACTTTGACAACTCCAATGAGGAATATGTGAAAAGAGCGTTTAAGATACTGGAGGAAATTATAAAAAAAAATACAAAAGAGCTTGATGGTACGGGCTTTTCATCATTCAATGGTGAAAAGAAAATGATCCACACAACGTTTATCATTGACAATCTCAATGCTTTTCAGGATGAACCAAGATATTTAGCATATCAGGAGAAATTTGCTAAAATATGTCGTGATGGTTTATCAAAAGGTATTACAGTAGTTTTTACCGCCTCTGATACCAAAGGACTGTCATCTTACTTGAGCAGCTTCGGACAGAAAATAGCACTTGAAATGCCGTCTGATAAATATATGGATATTTTTAACGCAAAGGTAACAGAAATAGGCGCAATTGCTGGTAGAGGATTTGCGAATGTAACAATGAAACCTGATGGTATTGAAGGTACTTTCAGAATGAATGCACCCTATGAATTACAATGTTATATTGCTGATTCGCTTGATAATACTACGAATTATATTCAAACCTTAAAAGATAAGTTTAAATTTGATGAAGATTCAAATGTTTATACCAGATGCGTAAAAAAGTACTTAACTTTTTCAGGCGATTTAACATTCAGTGAATATGACAGATTAAAGCAAACGCAAATAACTTCTGAAAAAAGGTCAGAAGAGAATCCTTGTCCTGTATCAGTTGGACTTGATTATATTGATTTTTATCCTGTTACTGTAGACTTTTCAGAATCAAGAGTGATTGGTATATATGGAAAAAAGGAATATGGAAAGAGCAACCTTCTTCGTCTGATCCTTGATGAATTATTTAAAAAGAAATCTTATGCAAGATTTGTCTTTTTTGATGATGGCAGAAAGCAGCTAAAAGAATTTTATGAAAAATGCGAGTCTCTTGGTTTAGATTGCAAAAAGTTCATAGAGTCAAAAAAGAATATGACATTGCCGCCAAATGAAACGGAAAATCCATCATTTGATATGTCAAATGGCTTTATGGATGTTATTGAAGTTAAGAAGACAAAAGGAAGCATTCGTAAAACTGTTTCTGCATATCAGCAGTTTTATCATTTCATAAATGATAATTATATGGATTTGACATGGAATGGCTTATCAAATAATCAAATTCATTCACCTATTGCAACGTATATATATGGAGATGCCAATGCTGGTTTAATGCCTTCTTATGATGAAAATAGAAAGCCAATCAAGCCGACTGTTTTTATTCTTCAAAGCAAAATGTTGTATTTGAGTGCAAATGGAGAAAAGCAATTCATTAATAACATACTTCCTAAGCTTGCAGCAATTGCAGAAGAAGAGGATCTAATATTTATTTTCACAGATATTCAGAAAATTACAGATCAGGAAACGAATAACTTCTTTAACAATACACTGGGTTCTGTTTTTCTCTTGGATAATATAGCAGAATTTGCATCCGAAAGAGGGCAAAAGTCTGTTTTTGGAAGTATGGATGTAAAAAGTCTTAAAGAAGAGTATGCCCGTTGTGAAAAAGGTGATGGATATTACTATAATATCGAAGCAGATAGACTTGTTAAGATGAAATTTATTAAGACAGAGTAATAATTGGAGGAAAATGTTATGGCAGATGGTAATAATATTCGCTGTGCCGATATTGAAAAGCTTATTCAGTTTGAATCAGATAGTAAGGAGGCAATAACCGAATTCGATAGAATTAAAAGTAAGTTCAAAGAGATCAATGATAATCTGCTTACAAAATGGCAGGGTGCAGGAGCAGATCAGTACAAAAAAGAGGTTGATCATATTCTTGAAAAAATCGGAAGTGTGGCTGAAGTACTGAATGCTATCAACAATGATGCTTTAAAGAGTACAAAAGATGTATATTTACAATTGGATGCTGATTTAGCTGCATTTAATGAAAACCCAACAACTGAGGATGGTGAGTAAAGTTGAGCAAGTCAATAGAAGAAAAGTCAATGAATCTGGCTAACGTGAAAATCAAAGAAGAACAATTGGCAAAAGAGAGTCGAGTTAAACTGAATATATTGAATGATGGGAGTCACGGCACAATTTTTGATTTGCTGAAACTTCCAGAATTAAATGTAAAAGGGAAAAATGTAAAATGAGCACTCAAATACAAGGGACAAAATTTCTTTATGAAATTGATAAAAAAGATTTTCCTGATGGCTTTATTGCCTCCGGAACAGAAAGTTTTGTTTTTAAGGGCAGAAAAATTTCTATAGATGACAATGGCAAGTCTGATTTATCTTTCTCTTGCGTATTAAAGTTTAAACCAAAATCAAGCGAAAGACTAGATAGATTTAAGAATCAGGAACTTAAAATTTTTGAAGAGCTTCAAGAATGCAGAAGCGTTGCCAGAATATATGATGTTGTAGAAGACATCGGTGAAAACTTTGAATTGGAAATCCCGGGAACTAAAGTGTTTATTCGTAACAGTAACCCTAATAATTCAGAGGATATATTGCCTTGCTTTTGTGTAATTGAAGAGTTTATTGATGGCTGGTCGCTGGAACAATATTGCAGAAGAGAATTCTGGGGACTTGAAAAATATAAAGATAACAGATGGGTTAAATTTCATGATTTTTCTGATATGGAAAAAGAAGAGGTATTAGAAAAATATAAGGATGAGAAAACTTTTTTTCGGTATCAGGAAAAATTGCTTCGATTCATGCAAAGCTTATGCGGAATATTGATGTTTATCAGTACAACTTCAAAGAAAAAGGTTCTTCATCTTGACATTAAACCTGAAAATATCATGGTGACACGTCAAAGTGAAGAACTGGTTTTGATAGACTTTGGACGTTCTGTATTCTTACCGGATGATACAACATTTGTGTATCATGATCTTCCAAGTGTAAACTATAATGAAGCAGAGGATATTAATTCTCTTTTCTCACATGGAACAATAGGCTATGCTGCACCTGAATGTTATGCGGCTGCTAACAACGAGTCGAAGTTTCCATTCTCACAAGAAGGATATGAAATTGGAAAAATGTCAATAGAAAGCGACATATTTTCATTTGGAGCAACCTTTTGGGAATGCATGAATATTGTGGAGCTTATGACAAATAGTGAGTTGTTTGCTGAATCACCTCATAATTTTTATGAATCAAATCTTCTGAGTGACGAAGCGTATTTTAATAGAGATTTATCACTTGAATGTACCGGACCACTAGGGGGTCGTTATCATTTATCACTGCAAAAGATTATAAGCAAATGTACAAGACGGCGTAAGACAGGTTATCTTGAAAGTGATGACTATTACCATTATTATAAAGATCTGAAAGATGATCTTGACGATGCCCGAGATAGTATCCCTTCTGTAAAAAAAGGAGAGAACAAGCAGGTAAGAAATGCTGCCACTATTTTTGGTGCCTGCATCGGATGCATTATAACTCTACTGTTATTCTCCTTTGTTTATAGGGCAATTGGTTATCAGATCGCTACAAGCGACTGGGAGAAGCTTTTGGAAGGAATAAACAGTCAAAATGAAAATACCATAACATATCAGGCAACGCAGTTTGGAAAGATATCTGAAATATCACTTGAAAGAATGGAACTTGCTGATGATGGTCAGAAAAAAGATGTATGCAATGAATGCTTTAATTATCTGTCAAATGATGATATTATCAGTACCATGGAAGCTTCTCTTATGGTGTCACTTCTGGAACAGTTTGAGGATGACAGTGAAAAAATAGCATATGTTGATAAAATAATGGAAAAGGCAAATGCAGCCGAACTTTCTTCTATTTCTTCAGCCATAAGTGAGATGGAATTGTCAGAAACCAGTACTGCATATGACTTAGCTATTGCTATTCACAGTGTGGAAAATATTAACAATTACAACTATAGCGATGCATACACGCTGTTGGAGGAAAACGAAAATAATTCCGTATATAGATATTCTGTGAGACACCTTGCTATTGCACTTAACAATAAGGGAGATATAGCAGTAAATGCTATATCAGATGCGAAAGGCATAACACGTTCTGAAATTTCAGCATTTTTAGATCACTTGGAAAAGTATGACTGAGGTGAATTATGGAGAGTATAAAAAAGTTAAAAGCTTATCTGGATAAACGATTTCAGAAGCACCCTATAGTAGGATACATAGTATATGGTGGACTAATGGGATTTGTTGGTTCTCTTTGCATAATACTGTTGATATTGGGTGTGCTGGCGATAACAGGTATTTATGGCAGACTGAATATTGATTATCGGACATGGCGGCTTTATATCGTCATAGCAGCTGTGATTGCAGTTATTGTATTTGTTATCGGAGCTATGGCATTTTTTCCGTATAAGAGAAAGGGAAACAACCTTTTCAAGAAAGAATATACAAATGGAACCTCTTATAAAGCTTTACATAATTTGTTAGTGAAACAGAGTGATGAGAAGGAGTGATATTATGGAAGATAAAAAATACAAATATGCGTTGTTATGCAGCATTTTGTGTTTCGCTGTATCTTCAATGTCATTTCTTCTAATTCCTATGTCCAACTTTAATGGAACACAAATAGAGCGTATTCTTGCATATATGGTTGGCATATTGTTTTGGTCGGGATGTATTATTGGATTG
Organism: uncultured Ruminococcus sp.; assembly: GCA_937907215.1. Taxonomy (GTDB): domain Bacteria; phylum Bacillota; class Clostridia; order Oscillospirales; family Ruminococcaceae; genus Ruminococcus_C. The sequence continues at coordinate 248 of CALESG010000005.1, read as the reverse complement.
GCGATTACGTTTGTATTGGGAAGAATGCGTAGGAAAGTAGGATATAAAAAATATCGTATACCGGGAATGTTTTGTTTTTTTAATAATAAAATCGGGAAAATCTGTGATATCGCAATGCTAATTTCCCTAATAGTTATAATTGCCGCTAAAATTCTGTTGAAAGATCATAACTTATTATGGCCGGTAATGATATCAGTTGCAATGTTTTTAATCTTTATGCATTCAATTATAAACGGTAATAACTATTC
>CALESG010000004.1 GCA_937907215.1 uncultured Ruminococcus sp. | reverse complement strand
GCAGCGTCCTTGCCAAGACCATTAAGGATAACTCTCAGTGGCTGCTTACGAACCTTGTTTGCCTTTTCGGCAATACCGATAGCACCTTCAGCAGCTGCGAAAGATTCGTGACCTGCAAGGAATGCGAAACACTGTGTTTCTTCTTCAAGCAGCATCTTGCCAAGATTACCATGGCCTAAACCAACCTTACGCTGGTCAGCTACAGAACCCGGAATACAGAAAGCCTGAAGACCTTCACCGATTGCAGCAGCAGCATCAGCAGCTCTGCGGCAGCCCTTCTTGATAGCAATAGCAGCACCTACTGTATAAGCCCACTTAGCATTCTCAAAACAAATTGGCTGAATGCCCTCTACCATTGAATATACATCAAGACCAGCTGCCTTTGTGATTTCAGCAGCTTCTTCGATAGAGCCAATGCCATATTCCTTCAAAACAGCAAGAATCTGCTTTTCTCTTCTCTCATAAGACTCAAACAATGCCATTAGATTATACCTCCTTCGATTCCCTTATTCTTTTCTCGGGTCAATAAACTTAACAGCATCAGCAACACGACCATACTGACCCTGTGCCTTTTCAAATGCAGTATTTGCATCATCGCCAGCCTTGATGAAATCCATCATCTTGCCAAAGTTTACAAACTTATAGCCGATGATCTCATCATCTTCATTAAGAGCCAGAGCTGTTACATAACCATCTGTCATTTCAAGGTAACGTGGACCCTTTGCAAGAGTACCATACATTGTACCAACCTGAGAACGATTGCCCTTACCAAGGTCTTCAAGACCAGCACCGATTGCAAGACCATCTTCAGAGAAAGCACTCTGAGAACGTCCGTATACGATCTGGAGGAACAATTCTCTCATAGCAGTGTTGATTGCGTCACATACCAAATCTGTATTCAGAGCTTCCAAAATAGTTCTTCCTGGAAGAATTTCAGATGCCATAGCTGCAGAATGGGTCATACCAGAACATCCAATAGTTTCAACCAGACATTCCTGAATAACGCCTTCCTTGACATTCAGTGACAACTTACAAGTACCCTGCTGAGGTGCACACCAACCCACACCATGTGTAAAACCGGAAATATCGCTTATTTCCTTAGCCTTTATCCACTTTGCTTCCTCCGGAATCGGAGCCGCACCATGGTTTACGCCCTGTTTTACGCAGCACATTTCATTGACTTCGTTTGAATAAATCATTTTTATACTCCTTTCATAATAGGACATACTGTGCATTAACACACAGATTTATTATACTACATTTTAACTTAAGAATCAAGCTTTTTTTCAAAAAACATACAAATCTATTTTCAGAAGCATATTCAATTCAAATTTCGCACTATAAAGCTGCATAAAGATATGTTTTTACATCTAAAAACAACAACTTGAAATAATAATAAAAAACAGATGCAGGTATTATAATACACAAAGCATCTGTTTTTTATTTTATATATAAAAAGTATAAAAACTTTTATTCATAAAATATATTTATAAAATAATTTTCATGGATTTTAAAGCACACTATTTAAAGCATACTATTTAAAATATATTAACTTAAAATATATTAATGCTTATAAATAATCTCTCATGCCTTCTATAATATTTTTAAAAACAGGTGCGGCAGCGTCATTGCCATAACCTGAATCTTCCGCCAAAACTGTTACAGTAAACTTAGGAGCATATGCAGGGAAAAAACCTGTTATCCATGCATGACAATATTCCTCTCCGTTTTCGTCAAAACGTCCCGTTTGAGCTGTAGACGTTTTTGCCCCTGCTTAAATGCCTTTTGGTCTGCCTTTAAAATTACTGCTTTGGTAAACAACATTTATCATCATCTTTCTAAGTTTTTTCGCCGTATTCTCATCAAGTATACGTTTCCCTTTTTGCCACTTTTCTACAGATTCTATACTGCCGTCATCTGTCGTTCCTACCACAAGGCGGACGTTTGGAAGTACTCCACCATTTGCTATTGCTGAAGTCATTCTTGCTATCTGTAGAGGAGTTGCAGTAAGCTTTCCTTGTCCAAATGCGAAATTTCCTTTTTCAGCCGGAAGCATGAGTTCCTGCACATCAGGAAGATAACCAGATTCACCAATAATACTTTCAGATAAAAAAATCTCATGTCCAAATCCAAATTTTGCAGCTGTTTCAAATAAATCAAGTGCCGATATTTTAGTACTTAATTCAATAAAATAAGGATTGCATGAATTTATCATAGCTGTATCAATATGCATCATACCATGTCCTGCTCTGTCATGACAAAAAAAGTTTTGACTTTCCACTTCTATACTTCCTGTACATTCATAGTTAAAATCTTCTAATCCATTATCTATTGCAGAAGCGGCTGTTACAAGTTTAAAAATCGACCCTACCGGATATGCATAAATTGCACGATTGATAAAAGGACTGTCCTCGGAATCAAGTGCTTCTTCCATATTATACACAGAATACACCGGTCTGCTTGCAAGTCCTAAAATATCTCCTGATTGAGTATCCATAACAATAACTACGCCTTTATCAATTGAGTTGGCAGCCTTTTCACATATAAGCTGAATACCCATATCAATAGTAGTGACAACGCCTTGAGAAGAATTTGGAGCATAACGCACAAATGCATTTTCACCTGAAAGCGCTCTTCCTGCACCATCTACAGGAAATGTAACTGTAGTCTGTCCTTTATCTATTCTTAAGATGTCATCATAGTCATATTCCAGTCCGCATACCCCACTGCCTTCCTGCATATAACCTATAATATGTTGTGCTATTTGATCATTGTCATATCGAATCGGAATTTCAAAACGCATTATATCTTCCGGAAAGTCCTTGCTGTAATCGATCTCACAACTAAAAGGAACACCTTCACGTGCCTTTTCCAAAAATTCTTTTTTATTTTTTGTATAAGGGAATACATTTTTTACCGACTCTGCATCACCACTCAAAACAGCTATACTCTTTGAATAACGGTTTACAAGCGGCATTCCATTTCTGTCATAAATAGTTCCATATGATACAGGAAGACGCAGACTATAATTTCCTTGTTCTGCCGCAGCTTCACGATATTCAGGAGAAGCCGCATTATTTGCAAGCTGAACTATAACCGCACTGCACATTATTGTCATAAATAATCTAAGTGTCCAAAATCTGGCGGCAGCTTCCTTATGTTTGCATTTTTTCATAATATCACCTCGTATATGATTATTGGTAATTTTATTAAAAAAATACAATTGATTTAGAAAATATTATTAAAAAGCATTCTCTCAATATAACATATAAATCATATAAATAATACGTTTAAATATTTTTTTGTACATTTTTGACGAAAGAATTTCTGAAAAGTCCTTGACGTTTCATTGAAAAAGTTGTATAATAAAGATGATAAGTTAAATAACCTGCATTTACAAAAAGGTTTATTTATTTTTCGGGCTTTGTTTTGCCTGCATATTATGTGCAAAATATGGTTTTTGATTTATCAAAATAATAATATTGAAAGGAGCTTGTGTGTACGGTAAATGTACATACGACAATTGTACTATGAAAAATATTTTATTTGCAGCTTCTGAATGTGTACCATTTGTAAAAACAGGAGGACTTGCTGATGTAGTAGGTGCTTTACCAAAAAATTTGTATAAACAGGAATATGACGTTCGTGTTATTATACCGAATTATACTTGCATACCGTGGGAATACAGAGGACAGTTCCGCCATGTTTCAAGTTTCTATATGGATTACGGTCAGCGTAATGACAAAATGTTCGTTGGCATTATGGAATATGAATATGATGGAATAAAATTCTATTTTATAGATAACGAGTATTATTTTAAATGCAATGAGCCTTATTCAAGCTCTATTATGTGGGATATTGAAAGATATATATTCTTCTGCAAAGCTGTTCTTGCTGCTATGCCGGTAATAGGATTCCATCCTGATATAATCCATTGTCATGACTGGCAAGCAGGTATGATTCCGGTATTTCTAAGAAGTACATTTGCATCTCATAGCTTCTATTGGGGTACTAAGACAATTATGACTATACACAACCTGAAATTCCAAGGTGTATGGGATATTCGTCATTTCCTTTATAATACTGGTCTGCCGGGATATATGTTTACTCCGGATAAACTGGAATTTAAAAAAGATGCCAATATGCTCAAGGGCGGACTCGTTTATGCAGATTATATCACTACAGTAAGTGAAACATATGCTGAAGAAATAAAAACACCTTACTATGGTGAACAACTTGACGGTCTGCTGTGTGCAAGACAGCGTTCATTAAGAGGCATTGTAAACGGTATCGATTATGATGTTTACAACCCTGAAACAGACAAAAAGATTTCTGTTAATTACAGTGCAAAGAATGCAGTTGAAAAGAAAAAGCTTGCAAAGAAAGCTTTGCAACAGGAACTAGGACTGCCAGTTGATGAAAATAAATTCATGATAGCTATTATATCACGACTTACTGATCAAAAAGGACTTGACCTTGTAGATTGGATAGCTGACCGCATTACTGATGAATTTACACAATTTGTTATAATAGGTACTGGCGAATCTAAATATGAGAATATGTTCCGCTACTATCAGGGAAAACATCCTGACAGAGTTTCGGCAAATATTTTCTACAGCGATGCACTTGCTCATAAGCTTTATGCAGCAGCTGATGCAATGCTCGTACCATCACGCTTTGAACCATGCGGTCTTACTCAGCTCATTTCACTCAGATACGGTACTGTTCCGATAGTTCGTGAAACCGGCGGCTTAAAGGATACAGTTGAACCATATAATGAATATGAAAAAACAGGTACAGGATTTACTTTCAAACATTACAATGCAGAAGACCTGCTGTATACAATCAATTATGCTAAGAAAATTTACTTTGATTACAGAGAAGATTGGAATGATATTGTTCTCCGTGGCATGAAAAAAGATTTCTCATGGGGTAGCTCAGCACTGCAATATCAAGGGATGTACGATTGGATACTTCGTGGTATGCACGATTAAAACTAAAATGCAAATACTCGCCATTTTTGGCGAGTATTTTTTTCTGCCCTCTTTTCAAATTTACAAAAACATGATATAATATAGGTAACACCGCACAAAGACTGTGCGTCAGATGTACAGTCGGATTTATTGTCAGAGCTGTCAGGCGAGCTTTGTGCGGTGTTGCCTATAATAAAACAATGCAAGGAGGATCTATATGAAGGCTTGGCAGCATTTTCGTACTATAACAAAACATAGGCACAAAGTAATTGTTCACTGTGCAAAATGCGGCATTCTTTGGCAAGGGTTAAGGCATGACCTTTCTAAATATTCACCAACTGAATTTATTCCCGGTGCTAAATTTTATCTAGGCACAAGAAGTCCAAATGAAGCTGAACGTGAAAAATATGGTTATTCATCAGCATGGCTTCACCATAAAGGCAGAAATCGCCACCATTTTGAATATTGGCAGGATTATAACCGTATTACAAAACGCCTTGAACCTGTTAAAATGCCGGCTAGGTATGTTGCCGAAATGTTCTGCGACAGAGTTGCCGCAAGCAAAACATACCAAGGAAAAAATTATAAGATCGATAGTTCTCTAATTTATTTTCAAAATTCCGGTGCCAGAAAAAATGGTTTACTTCATCCTGAAACAGAAAAAAAGCTTATGGAACTTTTGGAAATACTTGCAAATGAGGGAGAAGATGCTGCTTTTCGTGCTGTGAGAGATCTTGTAAAAAATGGTTATTGATTATTTATATTTAGAACCTGTCCACATAGAAAGTTACACTCAAAAATACAAACACAATTTCTATGTGGACAGGTTCTTACTAAGGAGTGAGTTTAATGCGTTTAGTTGTACAGCGTGTAACAAATGCAAATGTAACAGTAGACGGAAAAACAACCGGAAAAATAGGCAACGGTCTGCTTGTACTTTTAGGAGTTGGAGCTGAAGATACAAAAGAAATACTTGAAAAAATGGCTGATAAAATGCTTAGGCTTAGAATATTTGCTGATGAAAATGATAAAACAAATCTTTCAATTTCTGATGTTGGCGGAGAATTGCTTATAGTTTCACAATTTACGCTTTACGCTGACTGCAAAAAAGGCAATCGTCCAAGCTTTGTAAAAGCCGGCAACCCACAAACTGCAAATGAACTTTATGAATACTTCAAGGAATACTGCAAAAAAAGCGTGCCTGTTGTAGAATCAGGTATATTTGGTGCAGATATGAAAGTAGAATTGTGCAATGACGGTCCTTTCACTATTATTCTGGATTCTGACGAAATTATAAAAAAATAATATCAAACCAAAATCAAAAATCCCACAAGTTTTAATCAAACCTGTGGGATTTTTTTATAATATTATTTTACATTGCTTGAAATATCGATATTTAATTTTTTTACTGCACCTGCGATCAATTCAGCAACTGCATTTGCTCCGGTTTCGGTAAAATGTGTCATATCATTTGACCCTGTAGAACACATATGATATTTATAAGCATTATCATATCCAATAGAATTATAATGATCTACCATAAGTCCATTAAGGTCAATATATGGTATCTTGTAATAATTAGCAAGCTTCTTTACAGAATCGGTATAGTTTGTATAGCTTGCTGTGAATTTACCGTTTGTGTTATTTTTAAGACTAAGCGTAGGTGTTATAAGAATAGGAGTTGCACCTTTTGCCTTTGCACCTTCGATGTATTTTGCCATATAGAATTCATAGCTTCCTTCAGTGCCGGGAACATTTCCGCAAGTCGGTGCATAACGCTCTGCATTGCTTGACGCACTGTCGTTTATGGCAAATTGTACCAGCAGATAATCACCTTCACTTATTTTATTAAGAATAGTATCAAGTCTGCCGTTATCATAAAAACTCTTTGAACTTCTTCCGGCAATAGCATGATTTTCTATATTCACTTTTTCATCAAAATAATCACCTAAAAATGCACCCCAACCCTGCTGCGGAGCATAGCTTGCACGATAAGTTTGTACCGTTGAATCGCCTGCAATATAAATAGTTTTATTGCCATTTATTGGTATATCAGGCTTTTCTTCAGGAATATAAATCTCAGCAATAGGCTCGTCAGTCAATTCAACTCTCATATGATCAATATTAGGTCCGCCTTCAGCAGTTGCAGATGTTGTTCTTATAATATTCTCACCTGCATTAAGTGGCAGAACTATTGCTCTTTCAGCCCATGTTGTCCAAGATGATGTTGTAAGAAATGGCTGCAACCAATAATCTTTACCATTATTGACCTCTATTTTCATCTTTCGATCATTGGCACTGCCGTTGGCAATCTTGAAGGTGCAAAGATAATTTCCCTTTTTAGGAACGCTTATCTTCCATTCAGCAAAACTTCCAAGCTTATTATCCAAATTCAGGTACGCATCGGAAGAATAACCTGCATTTGTATTTTCTTCAATGCCGGAATTGTATGCCTGATCTACTGCATAATAAATTTGTCTGCCATTTGCAGAATCACTGAGTTTCTGCATTCCAAGCACATACTCACTCAATGATTTACAATCATTTACATCAACCACTGAATCCGCATTCACATCAGAACTTCTATGATGTCTGCGTGTTTTTTCATTTGTATTAAGTATAGATTTTAAAAGAGATACATCAAAAATATTTACAACACCGTCCTCATTGATGTCACCTATAATCGTACTATCAGAAGATTTAACAGCTTTTTCAACAAACCAATTCTGACAAGCATGACCATTGCGTTCCCATTCCTGAACGTTTGCACCAGAATCGCCAGATGCCGATGTGACCTCTACAGCACTCTTGTCTTTAGAAATATTCGTTGCAATAGTAAAACTTCCATCATCATTTACAATAAACTTAAAAAGCTGTGCTTCACAATTTGTATTGCTCCAAACACCAATATTAGTTCCATTTGCAGCTTTATTTCCTGCAACATCTAAAAGATATTCTCCGCTTCCTGAAGTATTATATAAATAATAATATCCATCACCGGCAGATTTTGCTCTCCAAACTGCTCTTCCCGAATCAATATCCTGTGCCGGAAGCTGTACTGCATTTATTCCATCAGATGCATCTTTCTCAAGTGTAAGATAAAGTCCGCTGTTGCTGTTTTTCAGCATAAAATCAGTGTTTTCATCTATTTCAGCACCAGGCTCTAAAACATTGTTATCAAAATCAATAAGCTCCGAAGCGAATTCAGCAAGTTTCATTGCTCCGGCACGATTTGGATGCAAATCATCATTGGCACAGTACAGACCAAGTGCAGCATCATAACCTATTGATGTGGTATAATTTTGCCACGCTGTAAAGAGGTCGATTACCTGAACATTTTCAGCAGCACCTATTTCATCAAGTTGAGTTCCAAACCAACGTCCTTTTAAAAGCGGTGTACGATTCACATCGCTCGCACGTCCCTGCTGTTTTACAAGTATTACACGCATACCTCTATCTTTTGCTTGCTTGACCATATCAGTTACAGCTTGTTTATATTCATCTGCATTTGAATAATTGGTATCATTGATGCCTATAGAAATAATATAAATATCACCTTTCTTGCCATACTTCTGAATTGGTGCAAATTGACCTGCTTCTATAAATCCTTTAGCATATTGACCACTTGCAGCCATATCTCTAATCTGCCACTTATTAGTATCAACAAATTTATCAAGGACTTGACCCCAGCCTGCCTGAGCGCTTGTTTCTTTTGGATAATAATTGCAGACTGTTGAATCACCGCACATCCATATAGTAGGTGGAAGCTGAGTATCAGCAGACACCCATTCAATATCAACTGCACTTAAAGTATGCGGATAGCCTTCTTTTCCATTAGTAACCATAATATTAAGCTGACCATCTGTAACAGATACCAAAATAGAATCGTATGCATTATTACCGGTCATATTGATGATTTGAAGAACATCTTCGGCTACTACAGATGTTCTGTTGGTATTGCCAAGAGTTACACTTACACGATAAAGTCCATTCTGTAAATCAACATTGAATGTATTTGACCAACTTGTATCAGTAAATTGCACTGCATCGCTAAGTGCATTGCTGCCAGAGGCATTTACATTTTTTACACCAGCTGTATTTGCAAATCCATATCCCTTCTTGGAATCGTATCCATCAGACGCACTTACCGGTATATAACCTGAATCTGCTCCGTTTCCGCCAAAATCAAAATGATAATTTGTTCCTGCTGCATCTGCATTCAAAGACGCATTACTGCTGCCGCAAACATTCATAAAAGCCATTGCACCTGCAAGAACTGCACCTGCTGCACGCTTAAAAAATGACCCTTTCATTTACTTTTTTCTCCTTTATTAAGACCTTATTTTAAATATCTGTTTACAGATATTCATACATCGTTTATTATAATTATATATATATCTATTTAAAGTGTCAATGATATTTTCCACCCTTTAAGTTGCATTTTCAACCATTAAACCCCAAAATATAAATGACCTCACTGCACTTGCATTTGCCGGTGATCAGTAAGGTCATTTTTCTAACGATTTATTCTCTTTTATATAATACTTATAAACTCAAGCTCAATCAGTCACAACTTGAAATCAGGAAAATATTTATTAACAAAAAACGGCAATTCCGCTTTAAAACGTTTTCCGTTCAAATATGCAAGAATTGAATCTTTCTCTGATTCAAACGTAAGATTATAAGCACAAAGCAGTTGATATTTAATATTATACTGCTTATTTATTTTTACATTTCCATATTTATTATCGCCCAACAAAGGTGTATTTATAAATGCCATGTGAGCGCGTATCTGATGTGTACGACCTGTAATAAGATCTATCTTCAAAAGAGCAAGCTTGCCATTTTCAGCTAAGACATTGTATCTAGTAATTATCTCATGATAATGCGGTTGCTTTTTTAATGATATTTTTACAGATTTAGAACCTTCTGCTCTGTAATGATATGCATGAAGTGTATCATGTTTCTTTGGCGGAATATTATATGTTATGCATAAATAAGATTTATGTACACTATTATTTCTAATAAGCCTGTTTACTTCACGCAGTGCAGCTGCATTTTTTGCAGCAATTACAAGTCCGCTTGTATTTCTATCAAGTCTATTGCAAAGAGCCGGCATAAAAGAATTTTCTGCCTCAGGAGAATACTTGCCTGATTCATAAAGATAACGAAGAACTCTTGCAATCAATGTATCTTCGGACTTACGGTCATCATCGTGAACTACTAATCCCACCGGCTTATTGACAATAATTATATTATCGTCCTCATAAACGATTTTCAATTCCAAAGGTGCTTTTAAAAATAAATATTTTTTATCATTTAACTTATTGCTTGCTTCAGTTTTATTTTCAAAAAAATCATCATTTATATAACACCTTACAACATCACCTTCGGAAAGCATAACAGCTCCATCTGTACGTTTACCATTCAGCTTTATGTTTTTAGTGCGGATAGACTTATAAAGCATGCCCTTAGATAAGGAAGGTATCGCCTTTTGAAGAAATTTATCAATACGCTGTCCGCTGTCATTAAGTTTTATAATAAATTCTCTCATATTTTTTCGCTGAAATTTAGAATATATTCTTAAAATTTGTTCTCTTATTCAGCAGCTCCTTTAAAAAATAAAATAATTGGTTTTTATTGCAAACCTGGTCAAAATGTGTTATAATATTAAAAATTAGAAAATAAAATAAATAAGGATTGTTATAATGTCAGATTATAAAAATGTTAATTTAAATGCAGGACATCGTGAACGAATGCGTCAAAGGTATATTGCAAACGGACTTAATGGATTTCAACCCCACGAAGTTTTAGAATTGCTGCTGTTCTATGCAAAACCACGATGTGATACAAATAAAATAGCTCATGAACTTATTCATCGTTTCCACACTATCGCAGGCGTAATGAATGCAGATATTCAAGAGCTGTGCGAAATAGATGGCATTGGAATGAATACGGCAATATTTCTCCGCTTATTTCCAGACGTTTTTAAAGCATATCAAATGAGTAAAAACTCAAATAAAATAAACTTTGAACGCAAAAAAGATCTTAAAGCTTATCTTGCAAACCTTTATATAGGTTCAGTAAAAGAACAAGCTTATGTACTATGTTTTGATGCTAACGGTCAGATGATTTGTGTTGAGCCTGTCGGAAGAGGAACATCAACTACATCAAGTCTTGAAATACGCTCAATAGTAGAAATAGCATTGCGAAACAGAAGCGATTCCATAGTATTAGTTCACAACCACCCTGATGGAAATTCAAATCCATCAAGTGCAGATGTGTTTTCAACAAACAGCTTGATAAAAGCACTGAATCTGTTGAAAATCGAACTATTGGATCATTTCATAGTCGGCAATCGTGTAACATCAATGAGGGAAATAGGCAGGATAATGGATTGAAAATTTATTTTCTTGGCATAAGTTCTTTTACTGCTTCCATAAGCTCAATATCATCTTCTGTAACACGAATATTTGTGCATATTGATTTTCCTTCAGCATCTTGAATGTTTACTTCAATTATACTGCCAACTCCCACATAATTTGATGCGGCAGCAGCGAACATTGAAAATTTAGGATGATTATTTCTAAATCTTTCAACAAGAGATTTCATTTTAACTATAGCAGTCGGTTTCATCTTTACCACTCATTTCTTTTTAAATAATATTTTAAGATAATATAATGATTATAACATATTTATCTTTATAGTGCAAGTTTTATTTGATTGCATTATATATATTTAATAAAATTAAATTATAATTTTTTAAAACAAATTTTCAGAAAGGAATATTATATTATGAGTATTTTTCTTATTCTTGCATTTTTATTTACAGTCGGAAGTTTTCTTGGCTGGTGTCTTGAACTAGTATTCAGACGCATCACGTCAAAAAAATTTGTCAACCCCGGTTTTCTTAGTGGTCCATGGCTGCCGATATATGGTTTCAGCCTTTGCGTTTTATATCTGCTTACACTTACAGAATCGCATATTCCAATAGAAAATAAAATCTTGCAAAAAATAATACTTTTCATTATTATGGCAATAGTCATTACCTGCATAGAATACATAGCAGGACTTATATTTATAAAGAAAATGAAGGTTAAACTATGGGATTATAGTGAAAACCGTGGAAATATCCAAGGTATTATATGTCCGACATTTTCATTTTTCTGGCTTTTGCTAAGTGCAATCTACTATTTCCTTATTCATCCGCATATTCTTGATATGCTACAATGGCTAAGCAACAATCTCGCATTTTCATTCTGTATAGGATTTTACTTTGGAATATTTACAATAGACCTTATCAATTCATTTCAAGTTGTTTTCCATATCAAAAAATTTGCAGAAGAAAAACAAATTGTTGTACGATTGGAAGAGTTTAAATCTGATGTGATTGAAAGCAAAAAGAAACGTGGAGAAAAAATTAAGTTTATGCTGTCGTATCATTCCAATGTTCCATTGAAAGAAAGTCTGGAGCAATATAAAAAGAATCGAGAAAATTTGAGAAAAAATTCAACCAAGCAAAACAAGAAAAAACAAAAAATAAATAAAACAAAATGAGGTGTGTAAAATGAAACTTCTCTTTAAAAATGGTTCTATTGTAAATGTATTTACCGGTGAAATAGAAACGAAAAATGTTCTTATAGATAACGGTATTATAATCGGTGTTGGCGATTACAACGATGTCGATGCAGATGAAATTGAAGATATTTCAGGAAAATATATATGTCCAGGTTTTATAGATGGTCACATTCACATCGAAAGCACAATGCTGCTTCCGGAAGAATTGGCAAAAATTTGTGTTGTACATGGAACTACGACTATTATTGCCGATCCGCATGAAATCGCAAATGTATGCGGATCTGACGGCATACGTTTTATGCTTGAAGCAAGTGAAGGAATTCCTATTACTGTCTATATTATGCTGCCGTCATGTGTCCCTGCTACGTCATTTGATGAATCCGGTGCTGCTTTAAATGCTGATGATTTATCTCCATTCTACAATGATAATCGTGTACTTGGTCTGGGTGAACTTATGAATTATCCGGGAGTTATTGCAGAAGACGAAGAAGTTATTAAAAAAATAAGAGATGCTAATAAGGCTGGAAAAATTGTCAATGGTCATGCTCCAATGCTTTCCGGAAAGGAACTTGATAAATATATCACAGCCGGCATAAACGATGATCATGAATGTTCATCAGCA
>CALESG010000003.1 GCA_937907215.1 uncultured Ruminococcus sp. | reverse complement strand
TGAAGAAGCCGTATCACGCATAAAGGGTGAAGAGGGTACGAGTGTAAATCTTACTATTAAAAGAGATGACAATGAAGACATGAAGTTTTCTGTTCTTAGAAGTGAGATAGTAGTTAACACCGTAAGCGGTAAAATGCTTGATGAAGATATTGCATATATCAGGATTTCGGCATTTAGGGAAAATACAGATGAACAATTTAAAGAAATATTTGATGAGCTGATAGATGATGGTGCAAAGGGACTTGTATTTGACTTGCGTAATAATGGCGGTGGAATGCTTGTTTCATTAAAAGCTATTCTTGATCCTCTTTTGCCGGAAGGAACGATCGCAACTGCTAAATATGGAAATGGTGAAGTAAAAACAATAATAGAGTCTGATAAAAATGAGATAAACCTGCCAATGGCTGTTCTCGTAAATGGCAATACGGCAAGTGCAGCAGAACTTTTTGCGGCGTCACTCAGCGATTTTGATAAAGCATTTCTTGTAGGTGAAACGACTTATGGCAAGGGTGTTATGCAAGATACACGTGAAGTAGCCGGCGGAGCAGTAACGCTTACTGTTGCAACTTATCAAACAGTACGTGGTGAATGTTATCATGGAATAGGAATCACGCCGGATTATGAAGTGTCTCTGTCAGAAGATTTTGTTTTGGATTATGAAAATCCAGATGAAAAGGGAGATTCTCAGCTAAAAACAGCGATTGAAAACTTAAAAAAATAATGTGGAATTTTCATGTATTTTTTTAAATACTATTTACTTTTTTGATGATATATGTTATAATTAAGTTACAATATTAATTGAATATACAGGAGATGGCTATGAAATGATGTATGCTTTGATTTTTTGGAGTGTATTATTTATCATTGCTGCTGCAACTGAATTTGCTACACAACAGCTTGTCTCAATATGGTTTGTTGTCGGCAGTTTATGTGCTATTATTTTAGCTATATGTGGTTGTTCAGAAATTACACAAGCTGCTGTATTTTTAATAGTATCTTTGATTTTACTTATTTTTACAAGACCTATTTTTCGCAAGGTAATTAAGTTTAATTTAAGAGATACAAATTTAAAAAGAGAGCTTGGTAAGAATGCTGTTGTGATTCAAGAGATCAATCCGGAAACTGGAACTGGCAGAGCCAGATTTGGAGATTCTGAATGGATCGCAGTGTCTTCGCAAAATATGGTAATTCCAAAGGATTCTATAGTACGTGTGTGTGCTATTGATGGAACTAAACTGATTGTTGAAATAGTTAAAAAAGCAAATGATAAAAAAGCTGCATCGAATGAAGTAAAATAGAATTTCAATTTCATTTGATGCTGTTTGAATAATATTTAAATTTATTTTTGGAGGAATTTATTATGTCTATTTTTGTAGGGCTTTTAATTTTGATCGTTGTTGTTATTCTGCTGCTTGTTTCAAGAATAAAGATCGTACCGCAATCTAATATTTATGTTGTTGAGAGATTGGGTTCATTCTATCAGGCATGGGAAACGGGTATGCATTTTCTTGTACCTTTTATCGATAGGGTATCAAGAAAGGTTTCCATTAAAGAGCAGGTAGTTGATTTTAAACCTCAAGCTGTTATTACAAAAGATAATGTAACAATGCAGATCGATACTGTTGTATTCTTTCAAATCACAAATGCTGTTCAGTATACTTATGGTGTAGAGCGTCCTGTAGCTGCTATTGAAAATCTTACAGCTACAACTTTGCGTAATATCATTGGTGAACTTGAGCTTGACTCAACACTTACTTCACGTGATATTATCAATACAAAAATTACAGAAACACTTGACCTTGCAACTGATAGATGGGGAATCAAGGTTATAAGAGTAGAGCTTAAAAATATTTTGCCGCCACGTGAAATTCAGGATGCAATGGAAAAGCAGATGAAGGCTGAGCGTGAAAAGCGTGAGAAGATACTTCGTGCAGAGGGTGAAAAGCAGTATCAGATCACTGTTGCAGAAGGTGAAAAGGAAGCAAGAATTCTTAGAGCTGAAAGTGATAAGCAGACTGAAATTCTTCGTGCAGAAGCTGAAAAGGAAGCAACAATTCTTCGTGCGGACGCTATGCGTGAAGAGAAAATCAGAGTTGCAGCCGGTGAAGCGGAGGCGATTGAAAAAGTTCAGAAGGCATATGCAGACAGCCTTGTAATGCTGAAAAACTCTGCTCCTGATGAAGCAGTTTTACAGCTGAAGGCTATGGAAGCATTCGGTAAGGCAGCAGATGGAAAGGCTACCAAGATTATCATTCCAAGTGAAATACAGGGAATAGCTGGTCTTGTAAGCGGTATTAAAGCTGTTGCAGAAGACACACCAAATTTAAATGTAAAAAAGTAAGGCAGAATTGAATAATAAAAAGGGCTGCTGCAAAGTTTAAATTTTGCAGCAGCCTTTTGTTTTATATATTTGTGAGAAGTTTATTTTGCTTTTTCAAGTTCATCAAGTGTTTTCTTTACATCAGGGTCATTTGTAAGACTATATAAAATACGGAAATATATTCTTGCATGAGTTTTATTGCCCTCTTCTACACTTGCTTTTCCAAGAGCAGCCACAACGTTTAGAACTTCATCATTTGCACCTGGTTTTATACCATATTTTTCAAATGTTTCATTTACAAGCTTTCTTGACGGTGGAGATAACTTCTTTTGTGTTTGCTTTTGAATATGTGCTAATTCTGATGTGATCATCGGATTGTTAGTGTATATCATAGCTTCATAATAGAAACAAACAGCACTGTCATAATCTTCTATTTCCACACAGTAAAATCCAAGGTTGCAATAACAGCGTGATATTTCTTCAGGCGATGTTGCTATAGCAAGAGTTTCCTTTACGCATCCAAGAAGATTATCTGTTTGCTGCATATACTTATAGCATTCAGCCATTTCAAAATATGCATCTGTATTAAGCGGATTATAACGTATTGCATCTTCCAAAACAGCTACAGCTTCCTCAGGGCGATTTGCCTCTAAGAGACTGTATCCATGCAGCATAACCATACGTGACAAATCAAACGGAGGACGCTCAAGACGTTTTGAAGGCTGATAGAAATATAAATACAGCTGATGCTCTAAAGGATTTCTTAAGCTGAGATACATTTTTTCTTCAGTTTCACGATATGATATTTTAATCTTAGTGTAAAGAGCTTCAGTAAGCTTAAAAGCTTCTTCAGCTTTACCTTGGTCAATAAGCTTTATGGCATCATTCATGATAACATCAAGTCGTTTGCCATCGATATACATCATTCTTGCCATTTCTTCTTTCTTTTCGTCTGGAAGCATTTCATAAGCCATCTCGGCTATACCATTTTCAATTTCAGCTACATTTTCGTGATCTTTGTATTTTTCCATCTGACCTTCCAGATAAACCATGTCTACACCGTTTTCACCTGTCAGACCATCACGTATTTCTTGTAAAATTTCTTGTGTACTCATTTAAATTTTTAAAACTCCTTTTCTCATGGAACGCTTTTATTAACGCTTTCCACTGTTGCTTAGAGTATTATACCATATTTTCACATAAAATGCAACACTTTTTATTATTTTTTTATTTGCTTTGCTGATTTTAATTTTTTCTTTTTGCGAACGGACCAGCCAAAGTCGCCAAGCTTACGTCCAAGAGCGAAATATTCACCATGGGCATATGCCATTAAACCGCACTGCTGAAGATTAAGTTTTCCTTTACTGTCTATATAGCGTTCATCAGCATTTACACCTGTTATTTCTGCTATGAACATTGTATGGCTGCCTAGATCTTTTGTTTCAGTGACTTTGCATTCAAGATTTATGGGGCATTCAGCTATCATTGGAGCGTTGACAGTTTTAGCAGGTTCTGGAGTTATGCCACAGATTTTAAATTTATCGGTATTTTTACCACTGCGAACACCGCAAAAATCTGTTTCTTTACACATAGATGAAGTCGTAAGATTTATAACGAATTCACGATTTTTCATAATTATTGGGTATGAATGGCGTGACGGACGAACAGATATATAGGTCATTGGCGGGTGAGTAGAAAGTATACCGGTCCATGCTATAGTAAGTACATTAGGTTCTTCAAGTGTGCCGCATGATACTAATGCAGCAGGTACAGGAGCAAGGAGTACGCTTCCTTTCCAGTGTTGTTTAGCCATAGAAAAT
>CALESG010000002.1 GCA_937907215.1 uncultured Ruminococcus sp. | reverse complement strand
GGGAGATCCCACTATAGGCAGATATGTGCAGACATTCAATGCAACACAGGTATCTCATGAGCGCATGGCAGGATTTCTTAATAATATACCGCTGTGTATAGATGAACTTCAGCTTTCCAGGGACAGCCACGGCAACTCAAAATTTGATGTGTACCAGCTGGCTCAGGGTGTAGGAAGAGGCAGAGGAAACCGTGCAGGAGGCATCGACCGTACACCTACATGGTCCTTGTGCGTTCTGACTACCGGTGAATCTCCTATAACTCAGGCAGGTTCGGGAGCAGGTGCACTTAATCGTGTTATTGATATAGAATGCCGTGCATCGGAAACTGTTATATCTGACGGTATGGCGGTTTCTGCATCTGTAAAACAAAATTTCGGATATGCCGGAAAGTTCTTTGTGGAACACCTTACGCCGGAACTCATTTCACAGGCAAAAGAACTGTACAAAAAATATTTCAGAAACCTTTCTTCACGTGATACCACAGAAAAACAGGCGATGGCAGCTGCCCTTATACTGACAGCAGACGAGCTTGCGGACAAGCTTATTTTTCATACAGGAAAGCACCTTACAGAAGATGAAATAGCTTCCTTTCTTCAGACAAAGGCAAGTGTTTCCGCTGGTGAGCGTGGCTATCGGCATATGTGCGATTGGGTGGCTCTCAATGCAAATCGCTTTGCACTTGAGAATCCGGGCGGTGAAATTTACGGCATTCTTGACAACGGATGGGCATACATCAACAGCGGAGTGTTCAGAAAGACTGCACAGGAGGGAGGATTTGACTCTCGTGCACTGCTGTCATGGATGAAAACAAGAGGGCTTATACTGACACGTGGAAGAAATTACACAAGGGGTAAGCGTATACATGGGGTGAACACGGAATGTGTGGTAATGTGGCTCCCTGAATATTGCAATTCAGATACAACGGACATAGACGAAAATCAGCTTTTGTAAATATATCGTGGGACATAATGTGGGACAAGATATATACAAAAAAACGCCTGATTTCGGGCGTGTGGGACTGTGGGACATTTCCCCTGTATATATACGTTTTTTTAAATATACAATATTTCTACTGCCGATTCTGATTGAAATTATATAATAAAAGTCCCGAGAGAAAAATGTGCGAAATTGTCCCACAGTCCCACAACATACAATTTTGCACGAAATTACGTTGTTATTCTTGTGGGACGCATGTACCACAGTGCACCACATATCCCACACAGAAAGGAAAAGTATGACATATGAAATTAAGAGACTATCAGCAGGAATGCATAGATATTCTGGAAAGCAAACCTTCCGGACGGTATCTTGTACAGATGGCAACAGGTCTTGGAAAGACAGTTACCTTTGCAAATATACCAAGACATGGACGTACACTTCTTCTATCCCATCG
This sequence comes from uncultured Ruminococcus sp., assembly GCA_937907215.1. Classification (GTDB taxonomy): domain Bacteria; phylum Bacillota; class Clostridia; order Oscillospirales; family Ruminococcaceae; genus Ruminococcus_C. Next base: position 7,564 of record CALESG010000002.1, on the reverse strand, counting down.
TGAGGAACTTGTACGCCAACCGCTTAAATACTTCACTTGCAGTACAGGCGTGGAGATGGCGGAAGATACATCTCGTGGTGAAGAAGTAGTATCCGCAAGTGTGCAGAGTCTTGTGCATCGTCTGGATAGATTTTCGCCGGATGCATTCCATACAATAATCGTAGACGAAGCCCATCATGCGGCTGCTAAAACATACCGTAAAGTATTGGACTATTTCAAACCTGAAAAGATAATAGGTTTTACGGCTACTCCAAACCGTTCTGACAAAGCAAGGTTATGTGATGTATTTGATGAGATCGTTTTTAAGAGGGACTTGCTGTGGGGTATAAGAAATGGCTATCTGTGTGATATATTCTGTCGCCGTATAGACATAGGCTATGATCTCAGTCAGGTACATACAAGAAATGGCGACTATGCACCGGGAGAACTTTCAGAAGCTATGTCAGGTACAGAGGACGCTGTTGCAGAAGCCTACAGAAAATATGCAAAGGGAGCCACGCTCATATTTGCAGCAAGTGTAGAACACGCTGAACGCATTGCAGGTAAAATTCCCGGCGCAGAGATAGTCACCGGAAAAACAAAAAATAGAAGTGATATTATCCACAGATTCACTGAAAGAAGGATACCCTGCATTGTAAACTGCATGATATTCACAGAAGGAACTGATATGCCTCTTGTGGAAACCGTAATAATAGCTCGTCCTACTCAGTCAGACAACTTGTATGCACAGATGGTGGGAAGAGGTCTAAGACTTCATCCGGAAAAAGAAAAACTTACACTTATCGATTGCGTGGGAATTACAGGGAAGGCACGTCTGTGTACAGCTCCAAGCCTTTTAGGACTGGATATTTCCACTATACCAAAGAAAAAGCAGACTGAAATAGAGGGAATGCTCTTTGACCTTCCTGCAAAGGCAGAACGTGCAGCGGATTGTCCTCAGAGCTGGATACGCAACATGGAAATCGTATCCCTTTGGGCAAAAGAACAGGAACTTGATATGAGAGATATTAACTTCTTTCGTATGCCTGACGGCTCTCTGGTGTGCAGCCTGAAAGATCGTGTACGCCTAAGGATACCCTGTCAGGATGCACTGGGAGATACAATATACGGCGGAAGGAAAATGACTATGCAGCAGGCTGTGGACACAGTTTATAAAGAGCTTCTGGAGCTGTATCCGAATGAGAGATATATATGGGATTTGTCATCAGTAAAGCGCTGGGGCGGCAGTCCTGCCAGTGATGCTCAGAAGAAACTCATCAGAAGGAAATGCAAAAATGAGTATATCGACTATGAAGTACTGACTAAGTTTCAGGCATCACAGATACTTAACCGCATTATGGCAGGAGGAATGGCATCATGACAGAAGATCAGCACCAGATGGCTGTGATAAAATGGTCGCAACAGGAATCCATAAGAAAAAAATATCCTGAATTAAAGCTGCTGCATCACATTCCAAACGAAAGAAAATGTACACCTGCACAAGGTATGCGGCTTAAACGCATGGGCGTAAAATCAGGCGTACCGGATCTTATGCTTCCGGTTGCAAGAGGAGGGTATCATGGGCTATACATAGAAATGAAAGCGGAGAACGGACGTACATCTGATAATCAAAATTGGTGGATCAACGAACTTACCTTGCAGGGATATTTATGCAGGATATGCTACGGATGGAAAGATGCTGTATATGAGATCGAGAGGTATTTAAAAACGTGAAAATAGAAGATGTTGAGAAACTTGCCAGTAAAAATGCTCCTATGCCTGATGAACTTACGCCGCCTGAAATATTTCTTTTTTTATCACTCCGTGCTGTATACAGTGCATGGCGAACAGGTACGGTGGAAACATCTCAGGCGAAAAATGAAAAAGCACTGGTCATAAGACATTACAAGGAACTTGACCTTTGGCATAGAATATATACAGAACAATCAAGAATGCTGCGTCAGGTACAGAGATATTCTGATAAAATCAGAATCAGCGGCTGCTTAGTCTGTAAAGGCTTGTATACAGCACTTAGCGGATTGGAAAAATTGAAAGAAGAGGGTGAAAATCATGACACTTGAATTGTTAAGACATAGGGACGATTTCCTTGAAGCAAACCGAAATCCAAAGCCATATACTTTAGGTGGTGTGGAGAAAATTACTTGCAATACTGAATATGGAAATGTGCATAGGTTGCCCGTATCTTTGTTTGGATTGGGAGGAAAATAAAAATGACTAAAAAAGAACTTCTCGCTTATAAAAGCATCAAATCAGAACTCAAAGATATAAATAAGCGTATTGATGAGCTGCGTAAAGATGCACGCAGCCCGAAAGGTATCAGCTGTTCAGATATGCCCAGAGGCAGAGGCGAACCAATATCATCTCAGCAAAGGTACATAGAGCAGCTGGAAGAACTGTCTGATCTGTATGAGGAGAAGAAAGCAGATCTTGTGGAAACTCAAATTGCCATTGAAAGAGCTATTTCTTCTCTTCCATCTGAACTTAGATTGCTTATGCGGTATAGGTATATTGATGGGTTGAAGTGGGAGGATGTAAATGAAAAGCTGCACATTTCGCACTCCCAGTCGGTAAGAATGCATAAGTATGCAGTAAGGCTCTTGACAATCAAGTAAAAATGATGTATAATAAAAATAAAGAGAGCACACCGGTAAGACGGTCGCTCCCATTGTAAGTAGTTAAGAGATAACCGCTTAGTTTGGCAGACTGGGGCGGTTATTTCCTTTTATCGTTATTGTTGAACGTATTGTATACAAGCAACAAGTTAGATATTGCAATGATAAATTGAAAGAAATCGTTCCAATTCATTTTGCATCACTCCCTTCCGGGAGCTGGATTGACCGCCATACCGTTTCTGGTATGCTCTTTACTTATTTTATCAAAAAATGCATTTTATGTCAAGTTGGACTTGAATGGACCTTTTTAATATGCTATAATAATATCATAAAAAACTGTAAACCGGTGGGAGATTCCTGCCGGTTTTTTCTATACTAAAAAACGGAGGGAGGACATTGGCAAATGAAGAAAACTTGATACCGTTTGATAAACGAACAGAGAACGAACAGAGAGAAATTGCCAGAAAAGGCGGGTTAGCGTCAGGAGCGTCCAGACGGGCATATAAGAGCCTTAAGCAAGCCGCTAAGGCATTTTTCAAGGAGAATGAAAACGCTGCTATGGCAGTCGTACAGGCTATGTATGAAGAAGCTTTAGACGGTAATGTCAAAGCAGTAGATAAGTTGCAAGATCTCATTGGAGAAACCGTTCAACGTGAGGAGTTGGCGTTAAAGAAAAAAGCTTTGCAAAGTCAAAACAAAACAGCTGAAAACCCGAATATAAATGTAGTGATTTCATCTGCTACTACCGACGATGTGGAACAAGAATAAATTATTAAGGAAAAGTGATTCATCTATGGATATTCAAGTAAAAGAAAACCCTGTATATATTCCTTACTTTAACAAGCCTCAATTTTTGCAAATATTTTTTGGCGGTTCATCAAGCGGAAAATCGTTTTTTATATCCGACAAAATAGTAATAGATACATTGAATGGCGTTAATTGGTTATGTTGCCGAAACGTAGCAAACACAATAAAAAGAAGCGTATTCAATGAGATAACAAAGTCCATATCAAGCATGGGTTTAAATGAATACTTTGCAATAAACAAATCGGATATGATTATTACTTGCAAATTGAATGGAAAGCAGATCTTATTTTGTGGTTTAGATGATGTTGAAAAGGTAAAGTCAATAACACCGCAAAATGGAGTTCTGGAGCGCATATTTATCGAGGAAGCAACGGAGATAAAGCGTGATGCATATATGCAGCTGAAAAAGCGACTGCGTGGTATCAGCAAGAATAGCAAGCATATTTTAATGGCGTTCAATCCTATTTTGAAATCACATTGGATATACAAAGAATTCTTTGGGCAATGGCAGGATGATAAACGTGCATATGAAGATTCGGACAAAATAATTCTGAAAACGACATACAAAGATAATGTGTTTTTGACTAACGAGGACAAAAAGTTACTTGAAAATGAAAGTGACCCTTATTTCTATAACGTGTATTCATTGGGAAACTGGGGCATTTTAGGTAATGTCATATTTAAGAATTGGCATGTTGAAGATTTAAGCAGAAAAAAGCAGCAGTTTGATAAGATATATAACGGGCTTGATTTTGGTTATAGCAACGATCCTAATGCGTTGATTAGAGTTCATTTAGACAAAGCACAAAAAAAGATATATGTATTTGATGAATGGTATCAAGCAGGAATGTCAGATGCGGAGCTTTTAAGAGTATGCAAGCAGATGATAGAACGGCAATATATTACTTGTGACAGTGCAGAGCCAAAAACGATTGATTTCTTATGTGCGAATGATATAAGAGCTGTTGCAACAGTAAAGGGCGCAGACAGCATCAACCGTGGTATACGTTGGCTGCAAGGCTATGAAATCATTGTTGATGTGAGTTGTCAAAACTTCAAAAATGAGATAGAGCAGTATCACTGGCAAGAAACAAAGGACGGAATACCGATGGCAAAGCCTGTTGACGCAAATAACCATTTACTTGATGCTATAAGGTACGCATTATCAAATGAAATGCTGGGAGCGGAAGCGCAGTCAATAAGCCGATAAATATTTATGCACCTATAAAGGTGCTGTTTTTTGAAGCAGAAAGGAAATGCGATGTGTGGGCATGAATGGGTAACTATAAATGATGTTACCGTATGCAGTAAATGCGGAATCACATTTACTTATGACGGAAAAGTTATTTTTGATAGAAAGTTGCCAAAGTACAAGCCGAATAATAAAAGAAAGGGTAAAAAGAAACGGTGATTTGCAATGGTAAGAACGGAAATGGAGTTGCTGCCAACTTTTACAGCAGAACTGGAAAAAATCAGAGACAACGGAATCACAACCGATCTTCTGTACAAAATCATTCAAAAGCACTTGCCGAATTCAAATTATAACAGAAAGTTGTACAAAAGATATATGTGCATTTTTGGCGGTGTTCCAATTTTTGGCAGGCAACCACGATACAAAGAGGACGATCCTATCAATAACAAAGCGAACAACGATTTCTTTAGTGAAATTGTTGACTTTAAAGTGGGGTATTTTGCAGGAGAACCTATATCATATAGCTACAATAAAACAGAAGAGGCGGCGGATGAAACAGGCGGTGATAAAGCTGTAGATGAAGCTGCGAAAGCACTGACAGATTTTATAACAAGAAATAATATGTTTGGTGTTGACATGGAAACAACGAAGAATGCCAGCATATATGGATATTCAGGGCGTCTTTTTTATATTGACACATATGGAGACGAACGTGTCATGGCTGTTCCGGGATACGAAACTATCATATTATCAGATACGGATATATCTGAGCCTGAGTATGCTATACGCTACTATAAATGCCAAGGTATAAACAGTGATGAGTATTGGATTGTAGAATTTTATGATAATATTTATGTATCAACATATAAAGGGCAATTGATGTCTCTTGAGCTCGTAGAAACTAAAATACATACGTTCGATTATTGTCCGTTGCAGGGAGTAGCTAACAATGCTGAATATATTGGTGATGCTGAAAAAGTGATTTCTTTGATTGACGATTACGACAAAACAGTGTCCGATAATTCTAATGAGATTGAAGGTTTTGCTCATGCGCTTATGGTCACTCGAATTCCGGGTAAAGACGTAGAGAGTACTATTAAGAGGGCAAACTCAAGCGGAATCCTCAATATCCCTCCAGTAGGGACAGGGCAAACAAGTGAGCCAGTAGGATGGGTTACAAAGAACATAAATGATACATTCACGGAAAATCACTTACAACGCTTAGAAGACAACATTTACAGATTTTCAAAGACACCTAACTTGAATGATGATGCATTCGGAACAGCAAGCGGTGTAAGCCTTAGATTTAAGTTACATGGTCTTGAAACAAAATGTTCTGCATTTGAGGCAAACGTAATGAATTCAGCGCAGCACATGTGGCGTGTATTAAGTTCAAGTTGGAAAAAGAGAAATATTATTGTTGATCCATTGCAGATATCAATGGAGTTTAGCAGAAACTTCCCACTTGATAGGCTTTCAGAAGCACAGACGGCACAAGCTTTTATAAGCACTGGTCTGCCTAAACGTTGGGTATATTCTCAGATATCTGGCATAGATGATGTCGAATATATAATGCAGTTGATTGAGGAAGAGAAATCAGATGTGACATCGTTGTATGAAAATACTGATGTTGATCAAACAGAAGATAAAGCAACTGATAAAGAACTTAACGATGCAGAATCTGGCGAAGCAAAAATCAACCTACTAAACGGTGCACAAATCCAAGCTTTAACAGGGATTGTACAGAGCTACACTAAAGGCGATTTGAGCAGAAACGCAGCTATTACGATTGCTGTATCATCACTTGGGATTTCAAGAGAAAATGCAGAATCAATCATAGAAGAAAGAATAGCAGCTAAAAGTTGAGGTGATACATATTGCCAAAGTCAGAAACATCTTTGAATGAACTGCTATATGATATACGCAGAATAGTGGAACATAGAGAAAAACTAACAATTAGAAAGATAGAAGCGATATATCATTCTTTGGAAAAAGACCTTAATGCATTTATTGCAAATGTGTATGTTACATACGCTGATGAAGAAGGCAGACTATATATATCATATCTCGATGCAAAAAATCGCAGAGCAAGGTTTTTACAAGAGATAGTTGAAAACGTTGACAGTATTTCTGTACCGCTGAAAAATCAAATAATGTCACTTGTGGAAGAAACGTACACTAAAAGTTATGAGGGTATGCTTAAAGCTTTCGAGAAAGCTTATTCTGAAACGGAATTTGAATATGTATCAAAAGACATAGCTGTCAATCCAAATGTTCTTAAACAGGCGTTAAATAACAATATAAGCAAACTGACATTACCTGCTGTTATGGAAATTCACAGAAACGAAATTATCTATCAGATACAGCAAGAGTTAAATATAGGGCTTATGCAGGGCGATAGATATGAACGAATGGCAAAGCGTATTTCTGAAAGAGTGGGTGTGAGTCGAAGTAAAGCGATGAACATAGTCCGAACTGAAACGCATAGAAATGTTGAAAGCGGATTTATGGACTGCGCAGAACGCTTGCAGAAGGGTTTAGACGGCAGTGACTTAATATATGCTGCAACATGGCGAACAATGAAAGACGAACGAGTTAGACCTCAAATAAGACGCAAAACAAAAAAAGGCTGGAAAACAAGTTTTAGCAAAAGCGGTGCAAATCACATGAAAATGGAGGGCGTAACCGTTAAAGCGGGAGAATTATTTGATTTAGGCAATGGAGTAAAAGCAAAAGCACCGTCAAAAAGCGGTGTGGCTGCTCATGATTGTAATTGCAGATGTTTTCTTGAATATAATCTAATGACAGCAGAGGAATTTGCTAAGGCAACCGGAAAAAGTGTTGCTGTCGGGTTGACTTCTGGCAGTGATGATATTGACTATATGTCAAAGTTCAATCCGACATTTTCAGATGAGAAAGTTTTAACAACAGGTAATTTATCAATCAGAACTAA
>CALESG010000001.1 GCA_937907215.1 uncultured Ruminococcus sp. | reverse complement strand
CTTGTCAGACATGTTCATGCCACACCTTTTGTGTCTACACAGAGAGATGACCGACAGGATAAATACGAAAGAGGAGCCGCACGACAGGATGCACCAGTAACAATGTGTTGGTTCATGAATGCGGAAGAGCTGATTACCATTGCTCATAAGCGACTGTGTAATCAAGCATCCAAAGAAACAGGCGAAATCGTGAGAATGATTTGCGAAGAGGTTATCAAAGTCAATCCGGAGTTCAAGGAGCTGCTTGTTCCGAATTGCCAGTACCGCGGCGGTATTTGTGAAGAGTTCAGCTGTTGTGGATTGAATCAGAAATATTTGCCTCATATCGAATAGTGAGGTGAAGGCAATGGAAAGCAGAATCCATAACAAACGCAAGATGAAACAGCTTATTGATTTCAAAGGATGCGCTATGGATGGCGGTATGTACCCAACAGATATTGATGGTGTGATTGAGTACAAAGACTCAAAATACATAATTTTCGAGGTGAAATACGGTGACTCAGAAATACCAATCGGACAAAGATTGGCTCTGCAAAGAATGGTCGATGATTTCACTAAATCAGGTAAGCAGGCGATTGTGCTTATATGCTCTCATACAGTTAAAAATCCAAACAAGCCAGTTGTGATGGCGTGGTGCAATGTCAGAGAGATTTATTACGGTGATGAGAAGCGCTGGCGTACTCCAGATAGAGAAATAAAGGTCAGAGAAGCGATTGATTGCTTTCAGAAATATTCAAACATTGTTTTAAACAAAGAAGAGGAGGCGAAAGAGCATGGAAGAACAGACAAAGCTTGATGATAGCGGAGAGCGTATCTCATACGGAGATGGCATGGCTATCAGGGAACCGTCAACAGGAAAGGGAAGATATGATTTGGTATCTCCATTTGCTATGAGACGACTTGCTCAGCATTACGAGAATGGCGCTCAGAAATACGCTGATAGAAACTGGGAAAAAGGAATGCCATTTTCAAGATATGTTGATTCAGCAAAGCGTCACTTAGACAAATACATAATGGGTATGACAGACGAAGACCATTTAGCTGCTGCTGCATGGAACATTTTTGCAATCATGCATCATCAGGAGCTTGGACAGACAGAGTTGGATGATATGCCACATTATGATTGCAAATATGAACATGAATAAGGAGAAAAATATGCAGAGAAAAGAAACAAACTATTACGACATCGATGTTGATATTGACGAAACACTCTTAAAAATGGGTCTGGTAGATGACATCTTCTACGTGAGAGACCTTAAACAGAGAAAGCTGTTTCTGACAGCTAATGTAGATCAGTTCTCCATAGGCGATATCACAAAACATATCATGCAATACAACGCAGAGGATAAGGGAGTTCCGGTAGAACAGCGACAGCCAATTCTTCTGTACGTGGCGTCCAATGGGGGGGATGTCGATGCCGGTTTCGAGCTGATCGATGCCATCCTTGCAAGCAAAACGCCTGTTTACACTATCAATCTGGGCTACCAGTACAGCATGGGATTCTTAATTGGACTGGCAGGTCATAAGAGATACGCTACACAGAATGCGAAATTCCTTATGCATGATGGTTCAAACCTCATCTGGAATTCTGGAACAAAAGCACAGGATCAGATGGAGTTCCAGAAACGTGTAGAGCAGAGAATCAAACAGTATGTAATTGCACATAGCAACGTCACAAGTGAAGAGTATGACAGCAAATTACGTGTTGAATGGTATCTGTTTGCTGACGAAGCGAAGGAGAAAGGATTCTGTGACCACATCTTAGGTGTGGATTGCGATATGGATGAAATTGTGTAGGAGGATTGACATATGGACAAGGAATATCTTGGATTTAAGGAACTCGTGATTACAGGGGAAGAGGCTAATGACCTCTTCAACCCTGAGTCTGAGAATACGTTCGGATGCCTGCAGAACGAATATTTGATTGCATCTGACGAACATGGAAGCGCCATCGGCAAATTCAAATGCGATGGACATAAAGTTGTAAAGATTCCGTATAAGGCTATCGAAACAAGATTCGCAGGAAAAGTAAAGCCTAGAAATCCGCAACAGGAACTTGCTATTGATATGCTTTATGACGAGAACACAACAGTCAAAATTATTGCAGGAAAATTCGGTACAGGTAAAGACTTCTTAATGTGCTCTGCCGCAATCGATCTGCTTGAGCATGATAAGTTCGAGAAGATCGTGTACGTCAGAAATAATATCGAGGTGAAAAATTCTAAACCAATCGGTCATTTACCAGGTTCTTATAATGAAAAACTCTTACCATTTGCGATGCCTTTAGCTGACCATTTGGGCGGAGTAGATGGTCTGGAACTGATGATTGGACATGGAAAGATTGAAATCGTTCACTTAGGATTTATCAGAGGTAGAGACATTAAGAACTCAATCATTATTTGTTCCGAAGCCGAGAACATGACAAGGGAACATATACAGTTACTTCTCGGAAGAGTCGGAGAGGGTTCCTCATTATGGATCAACGGAGATTTTAAACAGTGTGATGCAGAGATATTCAGAGAGAACAGCGGTCTGATGATTGCCGTTGATAAGCTGAAAGGTCATCCAAGATTCGGATATGTGAAGCTTCTAAAGACAGAGCGAAGTGAAACAGCTGCTATGGCAGATTTGCTTGATTAGGAGGTAACTGAATGATTGTAATGAAGAGAGATGGTCGAGAAGACCAGTATACAAAAACAAAGATACATACGGCGATTTGTAAAGCAATCGTCGAAGTCAACGGAGCAGGGGATACTTCCCTTGCTACCGTTATCACAAATCGTCTGGACTCAAGATATCGTAAGAGAAAAAGAACAATTTCTGTGGAAGAAATTCAAGATGATATCGAAACAGAACTGATGAAAGAGCAGGCGTTCGATGTAGCTAAAGCGTATGTAAGATACAGATACAAACACGAAATGAAGCGTAACGGCAGTGGAATTGAAAGAAAGATTCTCACGATTGTAGACGGTGTAAATGAGGAAGTAATACAGGAGAACTCCAATAAGAATCCAACAATCTTATCTACTCAGAGAGATTATATCGCAGGAGAAATCAGTAAAGATATTACAAGGAACACATTACTTCCGAAAGATATCCAGCACGCTCACGATGAGGGAATCATTCATTTTCATGATTCGGATTATTTCGTTCAGAGAATGCATAATTGTTGCCTTGTTAATCTCGGAGATATGCTTCAGAACGGTACGGTTATCTCTGATACATTAATCGAAAAGCCGCATAGTTTTTCTACAGCTTGTAATGTATCTACTCAAGTTGTAGCGCAAATCGCTTCAAACCAGTATGGTGGTCAGAGCATTTCATTGTCGGATCTTGCACCGTTTGTAGATGTAAGTAGAAGAAAGATTCGCATGGATGTAGAAGAAGAAATTGCAGCTTGCAATGGAGATGTCAGTAGTATTGATTCTATCGTAGAAAAAAGACTGAAAGAGGAAATCAAACGTGGAGTACAAACAATTCAGTATCAGGTACTAACATTGATGACAACGAATGGTCAAACACCATTTATTACTGTCTTTATGTATCTCGGGGAAGTAGAAGACGAGCGAACTAAAGCTGATTTGGCAATGATTATTGAAGAGGTTGTGCGACAGAGATATCAAGGAGTTAAAAATGAAAAGGGAGCATGGATTACTCCTGCATTCCCAAAACTGATTTATGTCCTTGAGGAAGATAATATTCGTGAAGATAGTAAATACTTCTATTTGACAAAATTATGTGCAAAGTGCTCTGTGAAACGTCTCGTACCGGATTATATCTCTGAAAAGATGATGCTGCAAAATAAGATTGATGCGAATGGTGATGGTCATTGTTTTCCATGCATGGGATGCAGAAGCTTTCTAACTCCTTATCTTGACGAGAACGGAAAACCTAAATATTATGGAAGATTTAATCAGGGTGTTGTTACGATTAATCTTCCAGATGTAGGACTTTCTGCTGTGAAAAAGATGGAAGGAATCACTTACGTTGATGATGAGCAGTATCAGAAACGTAAGGAAGAAATTTTCTGGGAAATCTTTGAAGAGAGATTGGAGCTGTGCCATAGAGCGCTACGTCTTCGCCACGAAAGATTGCTCGGCACGCTGTCTGATGCTTCTCCAATTCATTGGCAGAATGGCGGTCTTGCAAGATTAAAGAAAGGTGAGACCATCGATAAGCTCCTGTATGGTGGCTACTCTACATTATCTCTCGGATATGCCGGGTTGTATGAATGTGTCAAGGCAATGACCGGAAAGAGCCATACAGACGATGAAGCAAAGCCGTTTGCACTTGCTATTATGCAGAAGATGAATGATAAATGTGCAGAGTGGAAAGCGGCAGAAAACATTGACTATTCATTATACGGGACTCCGATTGAGTCTACTACATATAAGTTTGCTAAATGCCTCCAGAAGCGCTTCGGAGTGATTGAAGGCATTACGGACAGAAACTACATCACGAATAGTTACCATGTTCATGTGACAGAAAAAATCAATGCATTTGACAAACTTAGATTTGAATCAGAATTTCAGCTGTTAAGTCCTGGAGGAGCTATTTCATACATTGAAACTGCGAATCTGAACAATAATGTCGAAGCAGCAATAAAGGTTATCCAGTACATCTACGACCACATCATGTATGCAGAATTGAACACAAAGTCTGATTTCTGTCAGGAGTGTGGATATGATGGAGAAATCCAGATTGTAGAGAATGAGGATGGAAAGTATATCTGGGAATGCCCGAATTGTGGCAATAGAGACAGAGCTAAGATGAATATCGCAAGAAGAACATGCGGTTATATCGGAGTTAATGACTTCAATCAGGGGCGTACACAGGAAATCAAAGAAAGATATGTACATTTAGGCGGTGAATAAAGATGTATTACGGCAAGATAAGAGATTGTGATATTGCGAATGGCAAAGGTGTGAGAGTGAGCTTGTTTGTATCTGGATGCAGAAATCATTGCAAGAATTGCTTTCAGCCAGAGACATGGAATTTTGATTACGGAACTCTATACACAGAAGAAACCGAAGAGTACATTATCAAGTTATTATCAAAGCCGTATATTCAAGGTCTGACAATACTCGGAGGGGAGCCGTTTGAACCAGAAAATCAACGTGGTTTAATACGACTCCTCAAAAGAGTCAAATCTGATTGTCCAGAAAAAGATATATGGTGCTATACCGGGTATACTCTTGAACAAGCATTAACAGACGGAGCTTCTTGCAGATGTGAAGTTACTGATACATTCCTTTCCATGATAGACATATTGGTAGATGGGCGCTTTGTAGAAGAACTAAAAGACATCACGTTAGAGTTTAGAGGCTCTTCAAATCAGCGAATAATTAGCATGAAAGAATGGAGAAAGCAGCATGAGCAGAAAGAATGAACTGAAAAGATCAATCCCATGGCATAGTATTAAATATGTCTTAACGGCAATTTTTATGGTGCTTAATCTTCTCGGAATACTGCATTGGTATTGGGTGTGGATATTTTTCCCGATCCTGTTATCGCTTGGGCTAAAGATACTGGTATTAATTATACTCAGTTTCTTTGTTTGCGTATTACCGAGATGGACTGAAAGGTGGACTAAAGAATGAGAAGATTGTTTATTATGAGAAAAGATTTACATATGTCTACAGGAAAACTGCTTGCACAGGTGATGCATTGTGCCGAAGCATACTGGACTTCAAAGATTCGTAAGGGTAACTTATACCGAACAAACGATGGGCAGTATATGACACAGATGACAATGCCTGTTGATGTGTATATAGACTATGTATGCGGATCATTCACAAAGACAGTGTGCGAGGCAAAGAATAAGAACCAGTTGCTTAAAGCAAAAGCCATTGCAGATGAGTTGGGTCTTGTGGAAGACATCGATTATGGGTGTATCTATGATAACTGCCTTACAGAACTTGAACCAGAAGAAGATAACGGTACAACACTTACTGGCATTTGGTTTTGTCCGTTAGATGATGAGATCGCTCACAAGATCAGTAAAAAATATCAATTATACAAATAGGAGAGAAAATAATGACAACAGTAAATATGAATGTAAATAAATTAAATAATGACTCCATTGTACCTACAAAAGGCTCAGAATATGCAGCAGGGATTGACTTATACGCATATATCGAATCAGGTGCTGTTGATATTCCAGCAGGAGCGACAGTAAAAATCGGAACAGGTATTGCAGCAGAAATTCCGGTAGGATGCTTTGGTGGCGTATTTGCAAGAAGCGGGCTTGCCGCAAAACGAGGCTTGAGACCATCCAACTGTGTAGGTGTGGTCGATTCTGATTATCGAGGAGAGATCATTGTTGCGATACATAATGATTCAGATAAGTGCGAAACAATTCACAATGGAGATCGTATTGCTCAGTTGGTTATCATGCCGTACATTAATGTTAGCCTGCAGGAAGTTGAAGAGTTATCTGATACGAAACGTGGAGCTGGCGGGTTTGGTAGCACAGGAGTTTCGCTGTCATAACACAAAGAGGTGGGCGTAAGCCTGCCTCTATTTTATAAGGAGATATTATACATATGGAAAAAATATTGATGAGCCTCAAAGAGGTGTGCGAGTACACAGGGTGGGGAGAAACAAAGGTCAGAGAAATACTAAAAAGACCTAATAGTACGTTTACAGTGATACTTGGAAATAGGCTGTATGTTAATAAGAAGAAATTTGATGAATACTTAGATAGATGCGCGAAATACCATATCCCTGTGTAAAAGTTTGCTGTTGTATTTTTGCGTAAAATAGTGTAATGTATATGTGTAAGTTGATGCTGTAGTCAATATAGAAAGGAATATTGATTATGGGAAGAGACTTAAATGGTAAAGAACTGGGTAGAGGATTTAGTCAGAGAAAGGACGGTAGATACGAAGCCAGAGCCGTTATATGCGGCACAAAAATAGATATTTATGACATGAATCTAGCAAAGCTGAAAAAGGAATTTGAAGCTGAGAAAGCTAGAGTGTTACGAGACGAAAAGAATGTAAGACCTAACGTCACATTTGGAGAGTGGTATCAGGAATGGTTTGAAAAGTGTAAATCACCTCAGTTAAAATCTGATGTAAGCAGAAAGACGTATGACAGAAAAGTAAGAAATACCTACTGTAAAATTCTCGGAGAGAAACGAATGGAAAATATCTCTCAGATGAATGTGCAGGCTGCTACAACAGAGTTGATTGAGAAAGGATATACAGACCGTTCTGTAAAAGAAGCTCTTGGAATTGTGAACGAATGCATGGAGATTGCTATTGTAAATCACATCATCAATGTAAATCCATGCGTAGGGATTAAAATCCAGAATGCAAACGAGCGTAAAGAAAGAAGAGTTATGAAGCAGTGGGAACAGGACTTATTCTTGAATGAGGTCAAGGATAGGTATTACTATGAAGCGTACAAGATTCTTCTTTTAACCGGAATGAGAATCGGAGAGTTCTCTGGGTTGCAATGGCGAGATGTTGACTTCGAGAATAAAGTCATCAATATTAATAGATCCATGCAGACCGCATATATTGATGGAAGAAAAATTGAAGAACTTACTACGCCGAAAACAGCTAACTCATACAGAGCGATCCCGTTCTTTGGAGAGACAGAAGCTTGTTTGAAGAGCTGGAAGAAGAAACAGGATGAGTATAAGAAACGTTTGGGTGACAGATGGAGAGCAAGACCTGAGTTAGGTAATCTTGTCTTCACAAGCACTGTAGGATCGCCTGTGACCCGATATGTCATTGTACATGACATAGACAAAGTAGTCCAGAGCATCAATCTCAAGGAGATGACAAAAGCATTCAGAGAGCACAGAGAGCCAGTGATGTTTGAACACTTACATCCACATGCTTTTCGTCACACATTTGCAACACGTTGTTTTGAAAAGGGGCTTGACCCATTGTTTGTACAGAGTATAATGGGACATGCCAATTATGCAACTACGGTGTCATATACACATATATTAGACGATTTGCGTCAGAAAGAGGTGCAGAAGGTTGGTAACTTCTTAGAATAAGAGAGTTGCGTAAACCTTACATTGCGTCGAGATTGAAGAATCCGCGATACAGTAAGCTCGAAAAGAGTTGCGTAAAAGTTGCGTAGATAGCAGAATTTAATCTCCGTAAGCCCTTGAAATACAAGGAGTTAAGAAAATACTTCGCAATTCAGATGGGAATGTAAGTACCTCAGCAAACTAAATCGTATAAGCCTTATAATTACTTGAAATTCAATGACTTGCAGAAGGCTTGTGTCTAATATGTGGTTTGAGTAACTATCATAAAGTATCGTATTTTATCACAAAATATCATATGGTTTTGCGTCAAAGTTGAGTAGCGAATTGCGTAAGATAAATTTTGATTATCTTCAGCGAAGTTTACGCAAAATGATGGGTTACAGTATCAATTTACACATATACATTACGGGGTGGGTGAAAGCCCGCCCCTTTCTTTTGAGAAAAAAAGAAGGCAGACTGGTTTGATTTACCAATCTGCCTATATTTATATACACACTCACAATTCCTTACATATTACTTTTCTGCTCTTAACAGTGTCACGTCAATATCGGAAGTATCGGTATCAGCGTCTGTATTAGTGTATGCAGTAGCATCAATCGTATAGTCAACGACTCTTACGATAATGAAGTCACTCTTAGCATACCCCTCTTCATTGAGCATCTTTTCAACTCTTTTATCCAAAGCTTCTTTGGAACCGAGTTCAAGCGGAATTACCTCACCATCAATATTTGTTGTCAAATACTTATACAGCGTTTCGTAGTTATCCCGCTTAGCCTGAGCAATCATAATTCTATACATTCTCAAGCACCTCCTGTTTAATGCTTTGTCTTAGCTTTTGCGTTCTTCACGTATGTAGCAGTACCGTCAAATTTGTGCTTATACTGTTCCGGCGGCTGTTTCGGCAATGCACGTATTTCGTCCATCAGACCTTCTACGAATGAGTTGCCGTTTTCGTGCTGGTAGATTACAAATCTACGCTCTAAACACTCCAAAGAGTAGTTGTCAATCCACCCTTGTTCATATACAAAGAAATGATGACGTTCTGTCGCATAAGCTTTAATACTCTCCTTGTCAGATTCAATCAACATAGCAATACTCTCCTTGATTTTGTCCACAGAATCATTCGTATCTTCTTTAGCTTCCTTCAGCTCGTCTACATCTTCTTTAATCGTGTCAATCTCTTCTCGTTCGTCATGGTCTTTATCATAGTATTTGCGGACACGATCACAAGCCCAGTCGATAAAAGACACTACTCCCTTAACAGCAAGACACAGGATTACTGTGTACATGATAATATCTGTGGGAGAATAGTTTGTAAGTAATTTTTCCATATTTCCCTCCAAAAGTTACATGCCGGAAATATGTAAGGACGGAATGAACCGCCCAAACATAGATTACAGTTTTACGCAGTAATCAAGAGAAATCCATCCGGCTCCGGATTTCAGTTTTCCCCAGCCCTTAGTAGAACCAGTTCCTGCTTTTTCATCAACAATAGTGAACGTTCCCTTTCCGGTGTATCCACCAGTAGTAGGATAGTTTGTGCCAGCTCCTGAGCGAATTCTGAGATCGCTTGCGTCAACACGAACTTTGTACGGTACGTTACTTGCAGCTGGTTTTGAGGAGGAACCAGATACGGTAGAACCAATCGTACAGTAAGATGCATTTGCAAGATAAATCCAGCCAGCACCAGATTTCAATTTTCCCCATCCATTGCTGACAGTAGTAATTGTGAATACACCCTTACCAGTCTGACCAACAATATCTCCATTCGGTGTTTTTCTGATGTTTAAATCCGACACAAGAACATTGACCGTGAACGGAGTATTCGGGAAGTTGGTATTTGTCTTTGATGGAGTAGTAGTGCTTGTAGAACCAGAGGTGTTTCCTCCAGTCGATGTAGAGCCACTTCCGAGTAATGCGTTGATACGATTTGCTAAATCGCTGTATCTTGAATACAACCAGTTGCCAGGGCAACTCTTATTTGCAAAGAAGCGATGAGCGGTCAGAACCATTTCATTGCTCTTTGGTTCATATGCCAGAGCTGCTTCCTTACTGCCTTTCCAAACTACTTTGTTCTTGCCGTTTCTACGACAGATATCAGCACAAAGCTTAATCAGTTTTTCGTAAACGACGTCGTTCATTTCGTATGGTTCTTTCATACCGCTTGCACACTCGATGGTAATTGCTCGCTGGTCATTTGCATTACTGGATGAGCACCAGCTACGATTAGCCTCATCCACGCATAATACAACTCGTCCATCTTTACCGATACCATAATTGCAGCTTGCCTGTACGGAAGAGCTTGTAAAGCAGCTGCCGATAGATTCGGCGGAGAGCTGTCCAACAACGCAATGCGGTGTTAATCTGTCGATTGAGTGAGTACGTCTGCCGCTGTGGTTAGGACTCTTTACCACACAATCTACAAGTGAACTGTTTGTGTAACCCATAGTTTTACCTCCTTCTGTCTGAGTTGTTTTTGAAGCAAATTTGTCGTAGTATACCTGACCGTAAGATGCTCTGCGGCTCTGTACAGCAGAACTCTGGTCTGCCGGACGCTCATACTTTAAGAGCACAGCATTTGATGCCTGCAGAACGGACGTAGCGCTACGCAGTTCGGAGAGAACAGTACCGTAGTTTTCACTCAGCTCCTTGTACATGAACTCAAGCTGCATTTCCAGATCGCCGATAGATGTACCTTTGGACTGACAGAATGCAAACAATGCCTGTTTTCTGCTCCAATAAGTCCACTGACATAAACCATAGCCAGCGCTATCTCGTACAAAGTTCTTATACGAACCGTTATCGACTGCTGCAGTGTAAGCTGCATCGGTATATCCGAGTTTCTTTTCAAATGAATTTTGCAGGTTCGTAGGGACTAATCCGCTTTCTGCGTAGATATTTCCCATGAGACCTGCGGCTCCGCATTTGCTCATTCCTTTGCCGATACAAAAGTTCCAGATGCGTTCTTCATTTGTCGTTCCTTTTAATGCCATAGAGAAATCAATCCCCTTTCGTAAATAATTTAATTAGCATGATAACCTAACAAGAAAGACGGGTTTTAATTCCCGTCCTTGCCGTTAGCTGTTGCATTTGTTTTTACAATTTCACGCAGAGTATCCAGCGCAGAATCAATCTGCTCGTCAATCCATTCAATCAGAGCTTTCTGATCTACGACCTTAGAGAGGATAGGATATTCCTCATAAATCTGCTTGATTACCTGAGCGCGCTTGATGGAGCCTGCTTCGCTCCATTCCCGCCAGTCCACCTCTGCATCACTAATCATTTTCAGAATAGTTGTCTGAATCTGTTTCTTAGCGATTTCAATCTTTTCGTCCTGGCTCTTAGACATATAATCCTGAGTTTTCTTCACGATGCCGATGACAAGACCGATGCATACGAGAATACTTGTCCAGTTATCGTTCAGGAGCTGTAAAAATTTCTGTAATCCTTCCATAATTCATTACCCCTTTCCAGATTCCGAGTTGCTTGCTGTTTCCTGTTCCTTCATAACAGTTTCATAGACTATTCCACCTTCGGTGTTCTCAGCCTTTGACTTGCTGTAATATCCGAAGATAACAGGTGCGAGAGAAGCTACAATACCGAGCAGAGCATAGGCTTGAGATAAATCACAGAGTCTATGTGATTCATACATAAACCAAATAGCGATGCCGAAGACAAGGATAACCATAGCCCAGAGAACAAGCTTACTCGTTGGAATATTTCTGGACTTTTTCTGCCGTCCTTTTGCTTTCTCAGCTCTGAGCTTTCTAAGGCGCGCTTTGCTTTCATTCTCATGCTTGATACGCAGCATTTCACTGATATATCTCATTATTTCACCACCTTTGCGGTACTATATATAGATAAAGAAATGATAATGAAAACTATATATAGTATTCTAACGTTTATAAAACGTGAATTTGATTTATTTTAATCCATATAATAACCTTTGAAGCGGCGTGACAAATTTACCGCTTTCATGTCTATATCCGTCAGGCGTTTTATATATTGTATAACCGCCGCATATGTAAACAGTTCCGTCAGTATGATTACGCCATTCTGGTAGACCTAAATCGTCACATGTTATAGGTTGATTTGATCTACATTTGTTAAGAAATTCAGCATTACTTAGCATTCCGTGTATCCTCGTCTGTGTAGTAAATAGCTGCAGGCTTGATGTCATTGTCTGTCGCAACGTACATATCAGAATCGCTTATCAGCATTCGTCTAAATACGGTATATAAAAAGGTTTCAGCAATACCCGGCTGAGCAATAATCTTATTTGCTCTAATGCCACGAGCCGCATCGCTTGCGTAGACGAATCGAATCATTGTTCCATCTTTCAGTTCAATCCAGCAGCCACAACGTGATTTAATCATTTTGTTAATCAGGTCATGCGGATATGTATCCAGAACCTTACTGAACATCTCGTCTCTCCATTCAATGTCAGAATATACAATCAAAATTCGTTGTCTTAATACTATAGTTAAATCGTTCATTTCTTCTCCTTAAATTTCCATCGATAATATGGCTTTTCTTCTCCAAAAAACCAATATCTCTCATAGTCATCAATCACAATCGCACAAGCGGATAGTACCACCCACAAAAGAGAGAATGGCAGACAAATCTGACCAAGAATATTAAATGGCATATTTGAGTAGTCCCAGATACCAAGTCCGAGCCATAGATTCAAAATACATCCAGATACAAACTCTCCAGTTGTTACGATGCACGATCCGATGATTGCCTGTAGCCAGATCGGTGTATCCATTGATAAGACTTCATTAATAAGTCAAATGCATACGCCGCATACGCCTGCTAGAATAAACATGCTGATATGGCTATATCCTCTCCACACGATTTCAATCATGTAGTAAATAAACCCCATCACAGCAAACAGCGACAGATATTTAAGGCATAATGATAGAGCCTTTTTCATCATATAACCTCCGTATAAATGCAAAGAGCCGGATATACCGACTCAGTGCATATTATTTAATTAGCGTGATATGTTAAGCCTCTGCGTTTGCCTGAGAATACAGCATCTTCAGAACTTCCGACTGATAAGCCTCTGGGATATCAGCACCGTACTCTACAGCACAAACATCATTGATATCAGTCATGCTCTCGATATAGTCTCTCAGAGAGTTAAAGTATGTAGTCTGGAATTCAATGCAGTTCTCCATTGCTGTATTCAGAGCTACTACTTCATCTTTTGTGTAGAATTTACAGGACTCGCCATCTGCATGATACGGGAGAACCGTGATACCAGCATTGGCTCTGTCATTCAGCTTAGAAATTTTCAGCTGATCTGCAACTTCAAGGCTGAAGTGATGAGACTTCTTGTCAGACAGAGTGATGTCAAATCCATGTGTGATGACTTCGTTACAAGCCACACTCATTTCTGCAATTTTAGCAGACTTTACATCCTCGATATTGTCGTTTGTTACAACACCGGATTTGACAAGCTGTTCCATGACAGCACCCTTGATTTTGTCTGGCACTGCATCAAATTCCTTCTCACCATTGTAAACAAGGTCTGTCCAAAAATTGATTAACTGAATCATATAACACCCTCCTCTTAAAGTAATGCACTCAGTTCAATGATGCACTGTTTCATTTTTTCTGCTTCTGTCATTTCGCGGATGATAAATCGAGTATGACCGTCCTCGCTCCAAATATTTGTGCAAGTCATATCTTTATAATCAACACCGCCGATATTTACACTGGATAAATTGGCATCAGACAGAATCTCAATATTAACTTCATCATCTGTGATGTAGTTGTTGCCATTCAGTGTAGCGTGAATCTCTGTTCCGTTTGCGAGGATAATATTGTAAATAGTATTTTCCATCTATAAAACCTCCAAATAAGTCGTAGTAAAGAAGATTTAAGTTATCACGTTGTATCTTACTCATTAGGTACGCATGACCGCCCATCCAGGATCGAAACATATTCTCGACTTCTTCCTGCGTGCGCTCACCTCTTTGTACCTTTCTATTTAATGCTTTGAGCTTACGTCTCATATCAACAATTCTTTGAGGATTGATTTTCCTTATTACTCTACCCGTATCGGTGAGAGAGTAGGATATCTGCAGAAAACGATAATAGTCGGATAGCTTTACTATTCGTGTTTTCTTTCTATTCAATGTCATTCCAAGCTCTGTAGCTTTGGCGGCAATCTTAGCCTCAAGTTCTACAAGATATTCTTTGCTTTGAGAAATTACATAGCTGTCATCCATATATCTACCATATAATTTCTGACCCTCAACGATCTTGACGAAATTATCTATCTGAGTTGGATAGTATATGCCAATAATCTGAGAACATTGGTCTCCAATATTTACAGACTTTCGCATGAATTTCTCACCTGTATGAGTAGATTTTGGAACATTCAATCTATAGTCAGTAGAATTGAATGGTGTTTCCATGCAATGAGCATATTCCTCGTCCGTCATATATGAAACGTCAATCTTGAAGTTATCAAATATTAAATCCAATAGCCATAGCGAAAATTCATCATGCACATGCTTGGAAATTTCCTTATAAGCAATATCATGCGGAATATTGTCATAGAACTTGCTGTAATCCATTAAGAGTATGTAGCCGTCATTCCCATATAACCGGTAATATTTGTGTAAATGCTCCTCGAATCTTTGCCTACTGAAAGTAATTCCTTTACCTTTCAGAGATGCTCCATTATCATAAATCAGATAAGAGATTAGGCTCGGAGCCAGAATATTATCACAAAGAGAATGTCGGATAACTCTATCAGACATCTGTAAACCTGTAATAGGTCGTGTCTTGCCGCGCTCACTGATTATGAATTCGGTAGAAGCTTTTGAATGATATGTCCTGTCTTTTAAAGTAGCTTTGCTCTTAACAATCTGCGGTAAGAAATTCATTTCATATTTCTGCACTTGAGGTTTCCAGTCAGAGTCCTTCTTTGCAGCCAAAAATGCATGATAAAGTGAGTTTAAATTATATACAACATGGCACCCATCTTCAAAATGTGTGCTTGTATCTGTCATTTCTTTCCAAAATATTTGACGTATATAGCAATCAGTCGTAACGAATTGCATCGCCTTTGTCTTTTAGCGTATTCCTACGCAAGGACAATTTCTCCTTTCTTCGTTTCTTGTATCTGCATATAGCATAATTAAACAAGTGGAAGAAATCGGACGAACGCCATTAGAATTAGACGCGTTGTTGTTGTTCGCATTGCCGTTGTTGTTCACATTACAGAAGTTAGTCGCAGACCTCACACCACGAAGCCAATAGTTGAAGCGACGAACGGCGCAAAACATGCAGAAATTGCCCTGATTAGTCTCCTTATGCTGTCACAGATTCTTTCTCTCTGTTTAAAATACTTTTACGAATTTTGTTGTCAGATTTTCTCCAACCTTTGATTAGCGCCTGTTCCTGCATAATCATATTTGTGATATTTTCATATTTTTCTATATTGACAGGCAGAGTAGTGATGATATATTGTAATTCCTGAATCAGGTTCTCACAGTAACCAAGAGCTAAATCTTGATGTATTCTTCGTTCATCACACTCACTAATGAATTGCGGACATATTTCATTAGCTAGAAAAATTTCATGTACCATATCACGGGTAATTTGTATAATTGCTTTCTGCTCATCTGGTATAAACCATTCTACAAAAGCTTCATATCGCTCTCTGCGTTTCTTCACGCCGCGATCATAACCATCTTTCTGTTGTTGGTTCCATTTGCTATATGCCTCCGGCTTCGGTCTTTCTTCATATTCCTTTAGTCCGAAGTTCCTCAGGGCAAGGTCAGTTATAACCGTCCGAACTTTATACGCATGATGTTCAACCTCGAATGGAGATGGCTTTCTATTTGCTTTTAGTACCGACATCATTTCCTCCGTATTAACCCACCCACCCGGAGGTGGGATGGGATTAAAGATATTGCATTGTGTTTCTTGTCAATATTAATTAACGAAGAAAAACGGACGAACGCCAACAGAATAAGACGCGCTGTCGTAGTACGCATGGCCGGCGGAGTGCACAAAACAGAAGCCAGTCGCAGACCCCACACCACGAAGCCAATAGTAGAAGCGACGGTGAATGTACTCAGGGGCAAGAGCGAACAGTGGGAACTGAGAGTTGATACATCCGACCTCATAACCGCTATTAGCCCATACTTTTGTTCCGTATACCATCGTCTCAGACATCAACTCAACCTTACAGTCGTACCAAGCCCATCCAGAAGCCTGTCCATCAGCTGTTGCATTTGGCAAGATATCTCTATAGGACATTACGTGAGAAGAACCGAAGTCACTCACAATTTTCTGAGTAGCCTGTGCGAGGTTAGCAGTTCTCATGTCAGAATTAACATAAGCACCAGTTGTGGTATTTGCGGCAGCGCCTTCTGTATACTGACCGCTATCTGTGTTATGCATCTGAGCATTGTATAGTGCAGAGTCAGGTACGAGACACATGTTATTACCCATAGATGTATTATCTCCAATCTGTTTTCCAAGATTGAACCCTGCAACTCGATATACAGTGCCGTTGATTGTCAGGTAATCACCTACAAACAGGTCGTCAAATGTACCTGCCTGAATAGCTTTTGACATAGCGGAGGTGTAAGAGGTACCTAAGTTCTTACCTCTGAAAATAGAGTTATGACCTCCTGCATTGTTTCTCGCTGCGCCTGCGTACAGTTCATTGATTGCGGCTGGAATAGTTTTTGTACCCTGATCCAGACCGTATGTTTTGCTTGTCAGTTTGTTAAGGACAGCAGTGGAGAGATTTCCAAAAGTTACACCCTTAGTACCATTCGCACCGTCAACTGGGAGTACATCAGTATCAGCAACGGAAGTAACAGCGGAAAGGTCTTTAATTCTTGTCGTATTTGCCATAATATATTCCTCCTCTTATATACCTAGTTTCTTTTCTAGTGTTTCTATACGATTATTGAAATCCTGCATTTGCAGTTCGTCGTATAGTAATCTGACCAATAAAAAATGAGTATACTCAATGCAGTAATACTCATTTTCATCATCTGGATTTAGTTTTCGTGTGCCAAGCATTAGGAGTTTATCTTCAACTCCATGCCTAGCAAATGCATTTCGTAAATCTTGCGCCAGTATTCCAACATATAATTCTTCATGGTCATAATCTGGTGCAGACATTCTAAATTGTACGAATTGGACTTCGCCAACAGCTTGAATAATATTTCTTGCTATTGGTTCAATATCACGTTTCATACGTCTATCTGATAGACTTCCACTCCATGTTCCATCAAGGAATCCTTTCCCTTTATGAGCTTTTACATGAATACCATCTGACGCAGCATAGATTGCCCCATTCTTCTGCTGAGTACCATTATTGTTATAGTACCAGTCAGCTAATCCATAACCGCCAGGTGTTGTTTCATTCATTAACTGGACTCCTTTGAGGATACGCATTATCATAGCACAGTCAATTCCGGCGCGTGTAGCTGTTTTACCGAATGCAATACCATCACCACCAGCTTTATAATCCATTGTTGCAAAGCCGTTTGATAATGTCATAATGGCAACGGCTTCTTTTCCAGCCGAATCTCTGATGATAAGCCTGATATCGTATGCCTGTGTATCCAATACTGCGATTACGCGAGTATCACTAAGATTCAATGAACTCGTACTGATATTTAGATTTGTCCATGCTGACTGCCCTACGATTCTATATTGTAGTACTGGAGTTATGGTATTGCCGGATATACTGCTTACAGAACCACTTGATACGATTTTTGCGTGATCCCCTGTGTCGTCAGGCACAAAGCCATCTACTGTATTTCCTATTCCTCGTGATGCAGAAATATTCGCTGTGGGCAGTCTGTAATCAAACACGGTAATCTTCACAGTTGCAGAATTAGTTCTTCCTCGGCTGTCTTTAGCAGTAACCGTTATTGTTTTCACTCCAGTTGATGTAAACGGGTCGAAAGTATATTCAGTTCCGCTTGAGGCAGCTTTATCAGACATTCCTGTTACAGAAATTTTGAGCGATGATATAGTAGAACTGTAACTTCCAGACGCTAAAGGCTTAACCTTAACTCCAGATAGAAGCTTTGCATAACATCCAAATATGGCATTGGTATTTGTAAGTGCTGCGATACTACACGATGGTTTCACACTTGGTGGGACATAGCATGTAAATGATAAAGACTTACTTCCAATTTTTGTATTTCCGTTATATGTATCACAAGTCATAGTTCCTCTTCCATATGTTGCATTTGGAGTCATGTGCGCCAGAGAAAGAGGTGGACTCCATGATATGCTTGTACTGGAAGATTTTGTACATATCGTACCTGATCTTGTACCATATAAATATGTAATGGTATGTGTGAAACTCGTACTTGCACGAGATACAGAAATTGTTCCAGTTGTTCCCAATGTAAGAGTTCCACACGATATAGAAGATGCTCGCGGTATAATATTTAGTGAAAATGTTTTACTACCACTTTTATTGATAGCCCACTGATAAATACCTGCTTCAACAGAAACAGTAAAAGATTTTGAACCATCAGCATTGTGGTTCAATGTTGTTGAACCACTACATATTTGCGTTCCATTATATGTGTCTGTATGATGATCAGAATTACGATAATACACCTGTTTACCGGCAATCTTAATTCTAATCTCACTGACTCGAACCCATCCAGAATAAGACCCGCTTCCTTTCAACGTCCACTTAATCGTGGACGTATTGTTGGATATACTCTGCGTTGCTGTCCAGCTCAATGTGACACTTCGATTTGAATATTCACCAGTTGTTACGCTTCCTTTTAAAGCCATATATTTTTACCTCCATGTTAATTATCTGCCCCCCCCTAAGTACCTAAACGACAAGTTACCGTTGGAACGAGGGATAAAAGCAAATTTACCAAGCTGTAATCGTTCTAGGATTTCAGCATCAGTTACATATAGCTTATTGTTGCTAAAGTATGCCACTTCTTCAACACCCTGATAGAAGCTGAGTTTCTGCTCGCTTAACAACATAGATAACTGTTTGGAAACATCCTGACTTGAAACCTTTCTTGTAATACGCAAACCAGCATCTTCCATTGAAAAACATTCTGTTGTCTTTTCAATATCAACGACCTTACCATTAATCGCATCAACCTGTACAATGTATGTATTAATATCAGTTTGCACCTTATCAACTTGTTGTTGCGTAGTTACACTACTTTTGCGAATTTCTTCAATACGTCCATCTTCTCCGACTAAATCATCAAAGTCTTTACGATTGACTGTTACCTGGTTCAATACATCGGAAATAATTTCTTTTAATTCATCAGATATATCTCCGAGGTTTTTATCTGTATAATCCAACAAATCCTCTGGGGCAGGATAGTAGTCTGTAGGACGATTTCCTTTTTCTAACTGGATATAATCAATAGCGTAATAATCATTTCCGTTCATATTGTCAGTAATACGCAAAACATTGGAAAGATTTCCGACATTCCCTGTTGTCAATAACTGACCGGACGAAGTTACAAAATTGTAACGTGTATCAGTAACCAGCTCGAATTCCGTATCTTCAAGTGTCAAAACTGTATATACTTTATTCCATCCAGAAGACAACTGTATCTGTTGCATGTCTGTGGTCTGCATGACACCATTGATGTTTGCAAGACATACATTAATCGTTGTATTCTGACGAGAGTATACATTCATTGATACTGTAAGTTTAGTACCAATAGCAGAAGAAATTAAATTATCTGTGTATACTTCATAGTAAACAGCTTTGGCTGTATTAGATCCAATTCCAGATTGAACTTTAATTACTTTTTTTGCTTCAATCTCATCTTCTGTAATACTATAAACACCATTGTTACCATAGTAATGACATCCTTCAAGCTCATCAGACTTCTTGAGTAAGTTTCTTGCACCAATCATCATATTTGCGCTATCTACCAGAATAGGAATTGTCTGGATATCAAGCAGGTTATTATCATTTGGAGTTTGGCTGGATTTATGCATTTCTACTGTATAAAACGTAGGCATATCAGTTTCGCCATAGATCGTGAATGACTGCTCAGTAATATTTTCAGAAGAGCTAAATACTTCTTCTGTTCGGTTGTCACTATACGTCTTTGTAATGACAAAACGGCAAGGGTAAACCTCTCGATCACCATTGCCATCTCTGTAATATCCTCTGACTTTAACCGTATCAGGTGTAATGATGTTATTTCCATCAATCTTGACTGCGGATGTATCAACTTCAAGGAAATATGTTCTTCCTGTCACTCCGGTATCACCCTGTTTCGCATTTGTATACGTTACAGTTGAATTGCCGTCTGAATAGTTGACAGTAGTTCTTGTCCAGAGAATCATGCCATCTGAAAGTTCAGGCATTTCGTCCGACCATTTGTTTGTAACAAATATTCTCGAAGAATTGTCAACCAGTGATAACCCACCGCTAGTGATAAGCTCGACTGATTCTGGCGGGGTAGTGCTTTTCTCGGTTGTTGCAATATACTCTATTTTTGTAGAGGTAATTGTAACATCAGCACCCTTGATAAGAGACCATGTGTACTTCGCAGGGTCTGTACTATCAGCCTCAATATTATCTGTGTACTGTCCGATATATTTTTTATCAGTACCAACAGTCGTATTGAATCCGGTTTTTCCATCAGCTGAGTCTGCGTAAGCTATATGAACATAGCCGTTCTCACCTGGTGTACCGTTTTCACCGACGTACTTAGACCACTTATATGCACTTGCGGCTGCCGGTGCGGTAGAAGTGGTTGTAGATGCAGTACCGATATATTTTGTTGCACTTGAAGGTGTTGTGGTCATTCCGCTGCCATTTGCGTCAGTAGCATATCTTATCCAGAGATAAGAGGATATACCGTCAAAGTAATCGACTCCTTTAACAGGCGTTTTGCCATCAGCACCCTTGATAAGAGACCATGCATAATCCTTGTAGTTTCCGCTATCAGCCTGTACATTATCAGAGTACACGCCAATATATGTTGCTCCGGTAAACTCGGATTTAGAGAATCCCTCTTTACCATCAGCACTCATAGCGTATGCGAAATGCACATAACCGTTCTTGCCTGGAATACCGTCCTCGCCGTCTTTTCCTGCAAACTTAGACCATGTATAGGAGTTTGCCGTATCTGGGTCTTTGATGACATCATTCACGCAAATACCAATGTAGTCTGAAGGGACTTCTGATATCTGGCTATCTGCAGGATTTGGATATGCGGAATATTTGATATGAACATAATTGCTTGAACCGTCACGTCCATCACGCCCATTGATTCCGTCGATTCCATCCGTACCATCGATACCCTGTCTTGACACGCTATATGTTACCGTAGAATTTCCATCTGAGTAATTGACCGTAGTTCTCGTCCATAGATATGATCCTTCGATAACATTCGGAACTGTTGTGAGCCACTTATTTGTAGCCAGCTCGTTTCCATTATGGTCTACAATGATTTTTCCATCATTTGTCGCCATTGAGTTTGCGGATGGTGGGATAGTACCACTGTCGCTCGGAATATACACAACCTCCGTGGAAACGATATACACACTTGTACCATCTTCTCCACGAATTTGTGACCAAGCGTATTTTTTATAGTCTGTACTATCTTCTTTCACATTGTCGGTATAAACACCGATATGTGTAGCTCCTTCGTATTCGACTACACTGAAGTTCACACTACCATCTGCTGACTGAGCATACGCAAAATGCACATAACTATCTGCACCTGCTGTACCGTCCTTACCGTCTTTACCAGTAAATTTACTCCATGCATAAGAGCTTGCCGTTGTAGGGTCATTAACATTTTCATCGACACAGATGCCGATATATGTAGATGGAACTTCGGTCATTAATTCATCAGTTGGATTTGCAACCGGGCTATATTTGATATGAATGTAGGATGATTTACCATCTACACCGTCACGTCCAGGAAGACCTTGACCGCCATCAGCACCGGCTTTCAGTTTTGCAATGCGGAATTTCTTGCTGACAGATAACTTGTCCATATAGATTAAATCAAATACGACCTCACCAACACTTGTGGTTAAGTTCTTGATCGTGTATCTATGGTTCGTCTTGTCCCATTCACCTACAATCCCGCTTGTGGCAGTGATTGTCCACTTCAGGTCAGATGATTTTGTGATATCCGTACTTCCGGAGAATACGAGTACATCTGTATAGCAATCAGTGAAATTGCCTCCGTTTCCATTAGAGTCGGTAGTGATACCGATGTATTCATTTGTAAGCTGTACCACGAGAGCAGCAGCTTCCTGCTTGATGGTTTTGTCAATATAAGAGCCAAGGTCATCGCTGGTTGTCATTTGGATATGTCTACCGTTGATTTTGATATTTCCATCATCATCCACATACACATATTTTGTGTAAGAACCATCTTCGTTCTTACGCTGAAGTGTAAATAAATCCTTGTTCGTATCAGAAGCATCGGCAGTAATCGTCACACCATTCTGGTCAATCTTCACAGAGCCTGATGTGTTGTAAATACCAAGCTCATTTCCAAGAATGATATTACCGACAATCTTATGTGCGATAATACCGTAGTCTTCTTTATATGTACCTGTTTCCGGGTCATAGTAAATATACTTACCGAGACCTGTCTTAACAGTCTTCCATCCATCATTGGTGTAATAAAATCCATGATTGATAATCTTTGTCTGCTCTGCGCTATAGTCGTCTCCGAATTCATTCTTTTCTCTCATCAAGAGACCGGATTCATCAACAACCATATTCTGATTATCTGCAGCGTTTACGATTCTTTTATTCGTAAGGTTCAGACCGTTCTCAACCATGTCCATAATCTGCTTATTCGCATTATTTCCCTTATTAGCCTGATGCTGTACCATAGAGTATGATGTTGCCATAGATTGCGCCTGAGCCAGAATACTTTGTGTATCTGACATGTAGTCCAGTCCATATGTGACATCAGAAAACTCTACGTCAAGCTTATCAAGATTGTCATAGTCAATCTTATAAGAGGTCAATCGAAGCTTATATACCACTCCGTCAATCTCGATGTGAACCCAGTTACCAACCTCGAAATTAACGAGAAGAGGAGAGAATGTTGCATTGCCCTTTACAAGATAAAGCTGATCGTGAGTAATGATATGAATTCCATCCAATGTGACGATTGGAACCGGAGATTCTTCCACATCCTGCTCTTTAACCAGAAGGAAATTGTTAAGGTTGCAACTGATTGTATGCTGTAATGTCGCAGATTTTACGATTTCACGTTCGGCGTGTTTGATAAATTCTTTTGCCTGTGCAATCAGCTCTGTATCTGATAATCCATCAGAAATGAAGTTATCATTCTGATATGTATCATCACGTCTGAAAGAACAGAACTCTACCCACAAAGTTTCTCCAAGGTAGCTTCTGAGATCAAGCTTGTTGGCGATAGCCTGACGCTGTTTCTCAATGTAATCCAGTACGCCATCTGGGTTACTTCTTGTACCTCTGAGTTTCAGAACCTCTGCTTCACGTTCCCTTAATTCATCCTGAATCCATACACTTCTGTTGTAGTACGGTAAGTACATGGAAGAGTATAATTCCTTTTCCGGGTCAGCTACTCCCTGCTGAATTAAGATATCCAAGCACCCACGAGCGATACTCGCAAGAATATTGAGATTGTCCACACTATAGAATGACAGCGCCTGTTTAAAGTCAGATTCACTCTTTTTAAACAGAGCAACAGTACCAGTTGCATCGACTTCATTTTTCTTCATTGCCTTTTCAATCTGACATTTAATGAAGTCTGGAGTAGCATCTGATACATACACAGTCAATTCTGCGGATGTCGCCGTATCTTCATCGTTTGAGTATCCAGTAAGTGTGATAGTTCCTTTCCATACCTTTGCTTCATAAATATTGCATTTTGCAGTAATTCTATACAAGGAAGTGTCAATGAATACTTTTGCGTAATTTTGCACAGCAGATGTAACAGTAGTGGAAGATGAAATCTCTGCGTTCTGAATACCAAGAGGAGATAATGTATTTGTGGTAAGCTTTGTAAGCTCTTTTGCAGCGGTTGTCTTTTCTCCATGCTCTGAGGCAGGAGCAAGAGTAGTCTTTAATAAGCTATAGAAATTCAATGCAGAATAATATACATCTGTTAATGCAGAATATCCTATGATTGGATATTTGACATTCGTCAAAGTGTCATCATATAGCTTGTATTTATTGATAAGAGCGTTATACTCAGAAATCACAGTAGATGGAATATCTATCTGCTTTTCGGTTGAGTACGATTCATATTCCGTATCGTAAGCTTTCAGCTTATCCTGTAAAGCATGTGACATATCCGCGCGAACAGAATCGCTCAAATACCAAATATATTGACTACCACTAGGGTTGATATTACGAATCGTCGCAGTCATCAAGTCATCACCAGCAACGAGACGGAAACAGTTCTTTACACTGTCTTTATTTGATGAATATGTAATATCTCCAGCAAAATTCTCATGGCTAAGAAAAATACCGCTGTCAGTGCCATATCCGTAATTGATATTTGCAGAGCCACATTT
The DNA here is from genome assembly GCA_937907215.1 of uncultured Ruminococcus sp. Taxonomy (GTDB): domain Bacteria; phylum Bacillota; class Clostridia; order Oscillospirales; family Ruminococcaceae; genus Ruminococcus_C. The sequence goes on along the minus strand of CALESG010000001.1, from coordinate 33,326 downwards.
CGGACATACCTTTGTAGTGAATGAGCCACGTTCGCCGCATTCCATACATCGGTCATTCAGATCATATACGGAAATTGTTCTGTGAATTTTGCCATCGTTGTTCGTGTACTCGCCATATTTAAAAAGACATTCCACTTCGTTTGCGATGTCATCAAATGCATCTTTTATACTCGAACCGTCCCATGAAAATGTCCTCTGCAAATTCGCAATAGAAGAATCCACATGTACGATAGTATAATGAGATGCTTTATCTTTTAAAATTCTATCCAGAGCAGAAGCTTCTGGATTCTTTGGGTCATAAATAATAGTGGGAGAGTAATCGTCTCTCGCAATATCATCTTCGGTATTAATTTCAACACCATTTAATGTGAGCTGACCAAGCTCTGCTTCCTGTAAATGAACGCCATGACAATGCTTGATTGTACAGTCGTTTTCATCAACTTCTACAGAAAGCTCATACCACGGATTGAACGTAGACGTATCAAGATGTGGTATATATACAAGTCTGAAATCTCTGATATCATCCCATAACTGGCATTCAACATCATCGATCTCCTTATAAACATCAAAGGATATCTCAGCAGTTTCTACAAGTGCATTTGCATTCGTCAGTGATTGGACATTGTGAATAATTCCTTGTTTGGTTCCGCCACGATAAGAAAGAACGAGATCTGGTGTAATTGGCTGACCGTCAGGACTTATTTCAATAAGACCTCCATATAAAGAAGTATTCACGCAATCACCACCTTCGCAATCGGATTATATGAAATAGAGTATGTACAAGGGAGGTTAAACGTCAGTTTGTTTACCACATTGCCATACTCATTGTTGATTCGGATAAATTTGTAGTTGAAGTCATCTCCAAGTTCATGGGATTTATTACTCGATAAAATCTGCAGTAGATGAGTAAATGTGAGTGTTTCCCCGGAAGAGCATCCACGGATAACGGTTGTTCTCTTATCAAATTCGTTTGTGATTTTTAAATCACCAGCGGACTTCAATGTGATTGTGATATCTGGGTAAATATATCCTTCATCATCACTCGTATCGCTTATACTAATAGTTCCGTCCTTTGCGACTGATCCGCTTATATTTACTTTGTCCTTGTAACCAAATGGAGCGGTAGCAGTAAAGGTTAAATTGAATCCGATGCAAGTAGAATCCGCATGAACTTCAGCGACATTAAATATTCCATTCCAGAAAATACCTTCATAATCATCGCCGCCGACTCTGAGTTCGGACGCGGTTGGACTCTCAAGCCAACGTTTCAAAGCGGCAGCTTCTTTTGGTGTGATTGCAGAGCCTGCATCATTACCGAGTTTGCATATTGACATTTCTGCAACAAGTGCGCCATCGTAAACTGAATATATAATCGGGAAATATCGTCCACCAAACATTGATATTGAGGTAGGTTCTCGTTGCGAATCCGTTGTTACGGCTCCTACTGAGCCAGAGCTATCAAATCCACAAAGCATATAGCCGTGGTCACTTAGTGACTCTCCTCGAAAAATAAAATCACATCTATCCATACGTCCTCCTCCTTTCGTAATTTATACCTTGAACTGTCTATTTAGATGATTAAACTTCTTTTCATATTCCTTGCGTATTTTGCGGACAGCAAATACAGCATCCTTATACTTGTTTCGATATTCAAGAGCTTCTTGAATTCTTGCATTCCACTCCGAACGCAAGGTATTAACACTGCCAATAATTTGCTCATAGTGCTGGTTCTTATCAGAAAGCTGTGCGTTTTCTGCACGCAAAGCTCTATTTTCACTTCTAAGTTTTTCGTTTTTTTCTTGCAGGCTTTTTATAGTACGTTCCTGCATGTCAATTTTCCTGTTTAAATTCATATCCTTTTCCTCCAATAGAAAGAGAGGCAACATGATAATTGCCTCTCTAGTTGCTACCACTGATATTTATTTTTCGATAGTTTACTGCCGCCAGACAACTGATCGACAGTCATGGAACGAATCATCTTTTCAAACTTTCCGTCCTTGCGCATCTGATTCATAAAATCGTTGTAGTCTTGTACATGTTCTATCGGAATTGTTACCTGATAGGTGATATCTCCGATATTTGTTGTATCTTTTCCGGACATAGGCGCACTTACCTTAGCAAGCTGCGATAACACATTTGCAGCGCATTCATCTCCTCCAAACAACTTGCTTAAAGGATTATTTCCATCTGCAATGCTTCTCATAGCATCTTTCAATGCAATGAAATTCTGTGTGTCCTCTGGGTTCAGAACCATTTCTGGCTCTGTAGGAGAACCATCAAGCCATGCCACTCCGGTATAGTCAGCAAGTCCACCCTTCTTAAATGCACTGTAATAATACTGTGATAATTTACTTTTTCCAGTCTTTACCCAGTAGTCGTATAGATCACCATTATTCGCATGAGCATTAATATATTTCTGTACAGCAGCGGCATTAGATGCGCCGAACTTAGCTGTCAGACGTTTCTTTCTATCTGGGTCGTTTCCCCATCCAGATTTAGAGCCATAAATCCATATAGCCGCTGCAACACCTCGTTTTATATCATCATTGAATTTTGTTTTCTTTGATGGTTTCTTAGTAGGCTTTTTATCTTCAGTTTTATTACTTGTAGGAGGCTTTGCGGATGTATCTGTTTTGGTGGATGGAGTCGCAGAAGACACAGTCTGATTAGCCTGATTATCACTTTCTTTGACCATAGCGCCAATTTTGTATGCTATTTTTGTAATCACATCATTTACTGATGTCATCTGTGTCAAGAAAGAGTCACCATACTTTGTGATAATAGAATATCCACCACCCTCGTTTGACCAGATTGATTTCATGGCAGTAGATAAGTCATATCCAACTTTATCGCTTTGTACCTGCAACGTAGTGCTAATTGACGCAGAGTTGGCGTTGATGGTATCAATCATGTCAGAAATAAGAGCATCAATATTATCAAGACGTTCATTCAGAATCGCCTCGTATTCGTCATACAGGTTGTCAAGGAGCTTTTTCTGTTCACTAATATAGTGTTCGTACTGTGTCTCCTCAAGGTCGTCCATAGCATCAGCCAGATCAACTTGAATTTTCTGTATGGTAGCTCTTGTCTCTTCTGAATTATCACCAGAATAGGCAGATAATTGTTTTTGCAGTTTTGCAATCTCCGACGACTGCTTTTCGATATCCTTCTGGTAATCATGCAGGTCTTTAGCAGTATCCATCGCTTCAGTATATTTGTCAATCAAATCCTGTAAGGCATCAAGCTCTTTTTCGATACCGTCAGCTACGAGGTCTTTAATAGCCTGTTTCTCATCCTCAGCAGCAAGGATTGAGTCACGCTGTGCCTCCAGCAATTCCTGACGATGTTGTAGCAATGTTGTATTATTTGGGTCTTTTGCGATATCAGCATTTAACTTTTTCAGTTCTTCAGCATATTTATCCGCCTGAGCCATATATACATTGTAGTTTTGACCATGGAGACCCAACGTCGCCATACCAGTATCGGTAAACTTACCATTATCTGTAAATAAATCGGAGTTCTCCATTAAGTCAATCATGAAGTTGGCTTCATCAGTAATATTACTGATCTGCTCTTGTAGATATTCAAAACGTTCCCACTTGATTTCTCGTATCGAATTATTAAATTCAAGGATAGCGGTTTCAGACTCCTGGATAGATTCTTTCACAGCATTAATGTCATTCTGCATGTCATACCATGCCTCGCTACCTTCTTTGATTGCTCCGGATTTTACAGCTTCAGACATAGCTTTAATGAGGGAGCTAAGTTCTTTCTTATGAACAGCAATATTCTGTTTTTCTACATTCTTCATTGCTTCATAGAGTTTGGTGCTTGCAAAGTATCCACGCGCTTCGAGGTTATCGATTCCATTATCGTATGTATTTGTAAGATGTTCCAGTAAGCTAATCTGATTTTCAAAATCATTTGAGATATTGTCAAATCTTTCTTTGTATAAGCTTGCAATATCTTCACGTAATTCTGCGACGGCATCTCTTGCTTCGATTGCTCTTTCATAGTAGTCCTGATATTCCTGAATTTTATCAGCAAGGTCTTCATCCTTAACTGTTCTGATATCAATAGAACCATTTTTGATTTTTTTGACCCAATATTGACTCAAACCTAGAGAATTGGCTTTCGCCATATATTTCTTATATGCCTTATTCTCGACATTAATCTTCTTTGTGATTGCAGATATCTCTTTGACAGTACTTTTGTTACGTGTACTCAGTGTCTGAAATGCACTATCAGCAGTAACTTTTAACCTATCAATAGCCTCTGTAGCTCTATCAACAGCTATCGCAATAAAGTCAAATGTTTTTTCAAATTCTTTATTTTTATTAGAATTTGATCTTGAACTGCTAGATCTTGAACTGCTAGATCCTGTACTAGAGCTTCTGGATGATGACCCATTATTAGATGAAGATGGTCTTCTGCTCGTAGAAGATGAGCTGGGTTTATATGGTCTATAGCCACCAGTCACCATCGCTGTACCACTTACAAGAGCAGAAGCACGTCCGGCAACATAACCATTCGCTAACAGACTCTCAGTCTGTTTATGATTGAACACGATAGCGCCTGCTGGGATATCTCTGAACTCAGCACCGTTGTCGCCAACTGTATACCACTTGCCTGTTCGCGGGTCTACAACAATTTCTCGTCCAAGTTCCCCTACAAGTGTGCGTCCACCTGGAGCTGTTCCCCAGTCACCACCTGCTCTTGCAGTACCGTCAGCGTGAGCAGTACCATTTACACTAACATCACCAGTCTTTATATAGTTCACATATCGTGTAATAGTGTCGAATGAACCAGGAAGATTTGCTGTATTTGCAACATAATTTACTGTTCTGTCAATAGATGGGAAGGATGTCGGAAGTAAATCTGTTTTCGGGTCGTAAATTACATCACATGTCTTAGAGTCAGGATGATATCCTTCAATCGCAGAGGCATCAACACCTGCTTTAACCTCAATGGTTTCGGCAGACAATCCATTGATTGATGATTGGATGGATTCTACGGAAGTAGAGTCTATGTTTAATTGTGCTTTTATCTCTGGAGAGATATTCTGAATTTCCGAAGCAAGAGAGTTTACCTGTGACTCAGCTTCACTGGTATCAGCACCTACCTTTTGCTTAATTTCCAGTTCGTTTGTGGCATTCTGAAATTGTTGCAGAAGAGAGATTGCATTGCTGACTTCGCCCTCAACCTGAGAAGTATCGACACGCATAACATCAGGCTGTGAAAGTAATTGCTTCTGTGTGAGGCAATATTGAATAACAGCATTGGCATTATCAATACTTGAAGCATCCACATCCGGTCTAGCTTTAATGCCATCCATTTCTGCAATCGTTGCATCAAGGGCATTGACCTGCTCCTCTGTTGTAGAAAGATCAGATACATCCATCTTGATTTTCAGGTCGCTATTTCCATCTAACTGCCGTAATGACTCAGCAGCTTCATTAGCTTCGACCGCCAAATCGCCTACAGTCTTGACAGCCTCATCGCCCCAATCAAATTCAGCACCCTTCAACTGTAATTCATCGAAAAATGCCTGAACAACTCCGGAAGATAAGTTCAGACCCTCTGCAAAGTCTTCCATCTTCTTACCGCCAAGAACTTTGAACCCGTCATCTTCGCTATAGGACATCAGTCCAGCATCGACTGACTTCTGAAGGAATTTATCTATATCAAGACCTTCGACAACTCCGTCATCATCGAATCTCAGATACTGTTTGAAGTCAGACATATAGGACTCAATAGCACCGAGATCTTCACGATCAACAGAATCCGGTACGATTAAATCTACGGCAGCTTCAAATTTCTTTGAGCCGAAATTTCCATAGATATCAGGGTTTGCATCGTATGTTTCACGAATTTGCTGTATAGCACTAACAGTATCATTCGCCATATCTCCGTAATCAGAAGCACTCTGTGCATTCAGCCAGTGCTGATAAGCACCAACAGCCTCCTGAATGGAAGCGGAGAGTAAGTCGTACTGAGCGCATGTATCAGCGATAGCACTGTTTTCATTCAGTAAGGCATCTATTGAAGCCTGTATACTATCGGCTGTCTCGCCCTCTGCGAAACTTGCATCCTGTAGCTGCTGACGATACTGCTCAATCTGTCGTGCATTTTCAAGATACTGAGACTGCGCTAATGCCTTATTAGTGTTGTTGATAGCAACCTGTTCGTCAGCTTTGGCTTTAGCAATTTCTGCTACTTTATCCGCATTTAACTGCATTGTGCCATTGACATACTCAAGAGCACTTCGATAATCTGCGAGTTCATCAGAATTGAAATCTTCTACGGATATAGACTTTCCGGTCATCTGACCGTTTAATACAGACTGTACTGCATCAATCTGAGACGTCAGCTCCTGCGTTGCTTTAGTCGTATCGTCTACAGCATTCTGAATTCTTTCGGCGTTTGATACGACCGCCTCGCCTGCATCGTCCGTAGCTTCAGCACTAGAGTTGATTAGGTCTACAAAATCACTGATTGATAACCCTGCACCTTCAATAGCGGAAGCAAGTTCAGGATATTTTTCTTTGACATCATCAACCGATATACCAGCTCCATCTGTAGCCTTTGCCAATTCTGTGAGTTCGTCCTTAGCCTTCTTGTATTCATCGCTATTTAATATTTCATCAAATTGCATCTGCTTCCAAGCAGCAGGGTCTAACTCTGAATAGATATAGGCAATCTGGTCATCAATCTGGCTCAGCACATCTGATGCGCCATCGACCTTTGCAAGTTCATCTTCAGGAAGAGCTTTTAGCTTATCTCTATACTCTGTAAGAAGCTTTACCTGATCCCAAATGGAATCCGTTAGTTCCTGATTAAGCTCGTCGTAATGCTTGATATCTTCTTCAAGCCATTCAATATCGCTTTCGTTTCCATCTTTTTGTGCTTTAGCAAGTTCATCTTTTGCTTCTTGTTTTAAAGCATCGAACTGCTTGATAGCAGCGAGCATAGCTGATACATCCTTGGGGTCTGTCGTAAGTCCAACATTATTCCCTGTTGTCTGTGCGTAATCTTGCCTGTCTTTTGTTTCGTCTGCACTGATTTCATTTTTGAAATTCTTTTTATATGCTGAAACAGTATCTTCAGCAGCTTGTCTGGCTGCTTTATTTTCTTCTCTTTCAGCTAAGTCCTGCTGAATTAACAGCTGTTCAGTAGCATCTTTGAGCTTCTGGAGTTCTGCCTCCTCCACAAATGTAAGATGTTCTTTACCAAGCAGCTCATCCATAGAAGCCTTTGTTGTGTCTAATTCTGAGTTGACACTTTCGAGATTAGACTGAGCTTCTTGATAAGCACTGTAGGAATCACGCATCTTATCATTAGCTTCTGATGCAGATACATATGCCTTTGATATTGCGTAAATACCTGCGGCAACGGCAGCCGCAATAGCGACAATCGGTACAAGTGTTCCGGATAACGCAGCAGCTCCGGCAGATAATGTACCGAATACGCCAGCTCCACTCGAAGCGGCTGCAGCCATCTTTGCAATCGCATCTCCAACACTACCAAAAGATAACTGTAGTGCCACGAATACATCTGATAATGATTTTATTCCTCCGATGTCTTTAGTAACAGACAATAGACATGTCGGATATTTCATGGTAAAATTGAATAAAATCTATGGAGGTGTATATATGGCTCTAATAAAATGCCCTGAGTGCGGACAAGATGTGTCTGATAAAGCAACACAATGCATCCATTGTGGATATCCTTTAAATATCCAGAAAGATAGTGCTTATGATATTATCTATAATGGATTTGAAAATAATTCATTAAAATACAAGTATCAAGCAAATCTGATAGGATGTATAAGACAGCTGCTGAAATTAGATTTAACAACTGCGAAAAGAATTATTGACAATCCACCATATATTCTTTTCCATTCTGTATCAAAAGAGCAGGCAGAATGGATTATCACAACATTAAAACCATTTCAATGCAATGTTGCTGCAAACGAATCTAATAGCGATATTCAGCCAAATATCGAGATTGATTCTTATATAGCAAATGGATCGACATTGATATGTCCGCATTGTGGTTCTAATGAAGTTATAACCGGGCAAAGAGGATTTTCATTATTAACCGGATTTATAGGCAGTAGTAAAACCATCAATAGATGTGGAAAATGCGGATATAAATGGGAACCGTAATTTGTGTCTTCTTATCGACGCTGACATATGCGTACCATGATTATAGTGAGAGATAAGTTCTCACTACACGAGGACTATACATTAAAAGTCACTACACTAGGCAGTAGCGGCTCAAAGGGTGGGTAGTCTCTGAAGATGAAGCTGTGAGTCTTCGTCCGGCTGATGTTATCCTATCTGCAGAAATATCTGCGTAGCACTTAGGCTTACTATCACCATATGCCATCCAATCATTTGTTTCTGCCTTTCGCAACGTTCACGCTTATTGTTTCCAATTACGTTGTAGTATGATTGGTTTAACCAGTTTCCCAGCAATTACCCCTTTGTGTGATTTGTTTTAAAACGCTCACCCATAGCCTTGGCTAATATCTCCAAAATTGATATGTCCTTGACCATGCCGACCTCTGTTACAGATAACCCATGATTTTGGGTCAAGCCACGTTCTTGATAATTTTGGCTATTCCTAACCCTACAAGAATGGTCTTTAATGAACCAAACGTGCTGATTACTTTATCAATAGCCTCTACAATACCTCTAAGAGCATCGACAGCTCCTTTTGTAAAATCTGAGTCGAAAACGTCAGAAGAGAGTTCCTGAAATGCAGCTTTCAGTTCTCCGACTTTTGCCTTAGTGGTATCCATGTAAATATTGTTTGCTTCTGTTGCAGTTCCAGCAGAATCCATAGCACTCGCATAAGCACCGATAGCATCCTTAATATTAGTGATTGTAGACATAATACCTGATGTATTACGTGTACCACCAAGAATTTCTGCAACACGAGACTGGGATACATCTTCCATGTTATCCCAGACTTCTGCAAGCTGTACGAAGATGTCATACATATCCTTATATGTGTTTTCATCTTTCATGATGTCAACACCGGATAATGCCTTGATTTCTTCTCTATACTTAGACAGACCTTGAGCTAATCCGTCTGTCTCTTCGCCCATTTCTTCGAGTTCTGTTGTAGCTCCACGGATACGAGCACTAACTGTCTTCCACATTGTACCTGTGGTTTCAGCATTCTGAAGGGATGCATTTGTTGCGGCGAACAAAGCAGCACTCTTCTCGAAATCAGTTCCAGAAGCGTGGAGTGCAGCACCACCTCGCTGGAATGCAGCCATAAGCTCCTCGGCTGAGATAGCGTATTCCTGACCTACCTTTACGAGCACATCTGATACGTGTTCTGCATCACTTGCATCCATTTCGTATCCCTTTATGATAGAAGTAATACCAGTTGTAGCAGTGTCCACGTCAGTGTTACCGACATTTGCCATGATATTTGCATATTTAGCCAAATTCGATGAATCGCTCATGTTGTATCCGAGTCGAGCAAATGTTTCGATAGATGATGCTACATCAGTTACGCTCTGACCAAGCTCTTTTGCAAGAGAGATGGACTTCGTAAGAAACGCTTCCATTTGAGAATCAGAAGCTCCAGTTACAATCTGAATCTGAGCCATAGCACTTTCGACTTCAACAGCAGCAGAGACCATCTGTTTTACAGTTCTAATCGCATACATGATTGCCTGCGAAACCGTCAACCATGAAGAGAATTTTGAAGCCAGACCGGATATTCTGTCACCAAATGACTGTGTATTTTCTCCAGCTGCTCTGATAGCAGTTGATGCATCAGTTACAGTTGCTTTAATAGAGGCAAAACGCTCTTTGAACTGTTCAGCCGAAACAGATCCATTCATTAACCCTGTTTTTAACGCTTCCAATGCAGTGATCTGGTCTTTAAGCGCAGAATAGCTTGTACTGGTACTACCGTTTCTTGCCGCAGTCCATTTCTGAGTATTTACAGTTACCTGTCCAAGAAGATTGTTTACTTTAGTCAAAGCGTCTGTATGCTTCTTTGTGCCGACTGCAAACGCATTTTCACTCGCTGCAGCCTGTTTTGTAGCATCGGCGGCTTTCCTTGTAGCATTGGCATTAGCATTTTTTGCCTGTGTGTTGGCATTGATAGCCGCGGTATCTTTTACCCAGATTCCTGAATTGGTCTTTGTGTATCCACCTGCTAACTTTGCTGCATTTGCACTCGATGCAGCCTTAGTCATAGATTCAATCTGCTGTTTCATAGAAGACAGGGATGAATCATCAAATTTAAGTTTTATTTTCGGTGGATTAGCATTGACCTGAGAAACCAGACTGGTAATTCCCGCCTGAAATTCAGCATAGCTCAACGAAGTATCCACGCCGACTGTCAGTAAAATGTCAGCCATTTATTTATCTCACCGCCTTTTTGAATATAAAGAAAAGGACTGGCTTATACACCAATCCTTTCACTAAATGTTTACTATGTGTTTAAGAAAAATCACCGCTTACAGAAATGTCAATGACATTGTATTCGGATGCGTAACTTCCCATAAAACTGCTGACGGCATCATCTACGAAATGAGCACCCGGTATCACAGTTCTACTCCAAGTTTCTTGACCGTGCCATATACCATGAACACGATTCATTTCATGATCCACACCGTTATTTAACAGTGCGGCTAAATTACTAATACCTCCGTACTTACCAGGAACCAACGAAGGTCTGCTCAGGTTTCCAGTAAAGAAGATTTCAATCGTATATACATTTGCTCCAGCCGGAACAGCAGAAGAGTGGCTAAGCTCTGAAATTGCGGCAGCAGCTTCTGAGCTTATACCGGAACTGCTGATCGAGTTTCTAAGAACTTCTATGAACTTTTCAGCAGCTTCCTCTGGCGTATGTGTTTTACATCCGGACTTTAAAGTTATGGTTCCAAGCATAACTTTAGCAACCGTACTGTTTACTTTTGCCTGACCAGCGCCGCTTCCCATATGAGCCTGTGCTTTCGCAAGTATGGAACCCATATTGATAGAAGCCATAATTATTTATCTCCTGCAGGCATCTGCACAACCTTTGAGTCTTTAGATTTGTCCATATATGCCTGTACGACTTTTCCTTCGTCTATATTTCCATCAGACATTGCATGGATAAGAGCTGCGAGATCATCTGGGTTCACTCCGGCATAGATCCCCGCAATCTGATTTACCAGATTTTCACACTCATCATTGATATGCTGCATCTGATTCATAACTGCCTGTATATTTGCCTGTGCAATATTAGAAACTTTATGCTCAATAGCATTGATAATTTCACCGAACTGACGACCCTCGATATGGTTCAGAACGGCATCTACAATATCTGAATTATAGATAACCGCATATCGTGTAGGTAAGTCTTCTGGCAGATTGAAGTTAGCGTACATCTCCAGTAAGCAGCTTTTGATTGCAAAGTCTTTAACTTCTGGCAGATATTCGCCATCATCACCGAAGCAAGTTTTTGTCACGTAGTCAACAAATTCCATCATGGTTTCCATCGGGAGAACTCTGTTTACGACAACGCTCATGCCGTTCCATTCAAATTCTGCAGTAGGTTCTGAAATTTTGTTTACAGCTTCGATCAGTGTAGACGCATCAATTCTATTTGCTTTTTCCATTATTTTCTTCCTCCATTTTCTCTTTTTGGGCTTCTCGCTTAGCCTTTCTTCGGATAGCACGTTGTTTCTTTACATATTCGTAAGAGCACCATCCTCCATCAATTCCTGAATAAGTCACCCATCTATAATCTACGTCCGGGAATTTATACCAAAATAATTTCCTTTTGATATTTGCGACCGAATCTGGACATCCTTTTGTGTCAATAACGACCTCAGTTCCGTCCTTATATACAATGAAAAAATCCGCAACGTAGGTAATTGGGTGAACGTTTTTGTCGTCGTGTTTGAACTTTGGTTGTAACTCATATGGTTTCTGAAGCTCAAATCTTACCACATCGCCACTCTCCACTAGGGGGCAAAGTACATCACGATAATATTTCATTTCCAGTATGGAATCGAATACGATACCATCATAAGTACGATTTGAAGTGTCTTTATCGACATTGAATTTCGTTCTTGCGATAATAATCACCTCATGAAAATAAGGCTACACCTTACAAAAAGATGTAGCCATGTGCTATATGTAATTGTTACTCAGTATCTTCCTCTTCGTCAAAATCGTCCTCAAACCAAGAATCTTCCCCGTCACATTCGTCGAGGTCACTATAGTCCGAAGACGATGGAGTAGGTTCGTTAAGTGGAACTACCGGCTCTGCATCATTCGCTCGTGATGCCTCAATCTCTGCAAGGTAAACACTACCATGCTCGGGGCAACACGCAACGTCCTGATACCGGAAGATACCTTCAATACGCCGAAGTGTGTGGCAGTATTCATACTCTTTACCACACACTTTGCAAATTCTAGTTGCTGTAGGCATTATTCCCACCTTCCTAATTCCGTAACGAGACTCTTAGCAGCCTCGTCTATAATTGTCTTGCTGTCATTCGTGAACAATGCCTGCGCTCTTCATTCAGCGTCTGCTGTATTCACCCCGAACACAGTATATGTCCACAGGGAGCCGCCTGCGCCACAAGCTCCTGCCAGAGATTCAGCCTCAAAAGCGTGCGCTGTCTGATTCTCACCCATCTCCAGAGAGAACTCACCAGAGAAGTCAGCCTTCGGGATAAAGAACTGAATTCTGTAAACATTGCCACATTTGTCTTCACCAAGAGCATCGACATACAGTGTGCATTTTTCAGAATATACATCGCTTTCGTTGTTGAGCACGTCGGCTTTGATACGTCTCTTGTAGTAAACAACAACCTCTGTTCCATCCGCTACATCTGTATGGAAAGTGATAGCTTTTGATGCTGTCGCATATGCGAACTTACCAGCTGCAGCAGCAGATGCCTGTGTTAATTCCTGACTAAGACTACCGTCAGCATTGCGAATGTACAGGGCTTCGATTTCTGCTCCTGTAGTTCCGACAGCCTTATAAAGAGTGGAAGCCTTGCCGCTTGCGACGGTCAGATAGTCTGTCCACATAACATCTGTAGCCTTAGACTCAAATTTTCCACCTGTCTGTGCTTCAAGCAGACCGCCGGATACGAGACCGTTTGTACCACTGATTGTTACTGCCTTATTACGTTTCAGATTTGCAAGCTTACGTCCGCCCTTACCAGTAATCTCAGTAGAATCCTGAGTGTTAGCGATTGTCGCATTCTGAAGTTCATCAAGTGTGAATTTATAATTACCAGTAACGACATCAAAGGCTGTAATTGTTTCCAGACTTGTGATAGTGATATCTTTGATATTCATAATGTTCCTCCTATTGATTTATTTAGTGAACAAGCCAGTTCAAATCTTTCTGGCTTAATTCTTTTGGATTTATTGTTCCGGTATAAATACCGTACATTCTGTTGTCATAATCAGTCTTTTTAATAACCTGCCGAACACTTTCGTTGAATTGATAAATAGAAAGTTCTCTTGTCCCCTCAAAATCATATTTAAACTGTTCGGTATTGACCATTGCGATTATGAGAGATTCCAACTGTGAGTCCTCTTTCCTGTCTTTATGTCGTTTGAGTTTCTCACGAGCACGTCTTAGCATATAGTCTTTGGCTTCATCATTGGCTGGTCGCCTGTGATTCTTTTCTAGGTGGTGCAATTTCCGCAACACAGAAGCCATCTGACTATGAATAGCTCTGTCAATCGTAATGTCGTGCTTTTCATCACGAATGACAAATTTACCATTTTGCGGGCTGATTCCAATTTCAAAATCAGACAGATCCATATCTCCAAACACGAGGCTCAGAACATATTTGTCCATCTGTTTGATATTTTCAAAAAGCAGTACGAATAACTGCCAAGCATTGATGGTTGTAAAGTCAATACCTAAATCATCAAGCTGCACCATAAAATCAATCGGCATGGCTGTAATAGCGGACACAACATTGTAATATGAGTCCTCATTATCCAACACCTGTCCAACTGTCGGTATGGAAATATGTATCGAATCATTGATTGCATAAGAATCTCGATAAAGCAGATGTAATGCTGACATTATCCTGTCTTACGATTAATAGGAGTCGGTTTCTTCGGATTGTATTGCATATTGAAATCCTTTGCATGGAATGTCATAAGCTTTCCGTTGAAGTCTGTCATTGGGGCAAACCTTTTTACCGCATATAGCTCAAGCTCCCCAAGACCATATTTCCTACTTCCATTAATCGCTTTTGCGATTTCTACACAGAGCTTATCGGTTCTAACGCCACCTCCATTAGGAAGACGAAGCTTACTTCTGTGTGTAAATACCCATATATACAGAACTGGGTATAAGAACGTTTTATTTGCACTTGCCTCCTGAATGTCAACATCGAAGCAAATGAATGTTTTGCCATGTTCAACAGTATCCGGGATATACTCACATGGAAATACCTGTGTATATGCCAATTTCGTAGCATCCTCAAACTTGATATCTGAATTAAGAAGAGATACGATATCCTTGTTTGTCAGAATGTCGCCCATTAGCTGATTTTTGTAGTCATAAAATTCTTCTAACTGCATTACAGCCACCCCTTCTTTCCAGTATCTGATGCAGAACTATCATCCTTATCATCTACGATATCTGATGTATTTTCTTTCGGGAAATGCAGATAATAATTTGCAATTCCTAACTCGAAGTTGTCATTATCTGTTGAAACAACCTCTTGTAGTACGAAAGAGTAAATACCATGACCGTTATATGTTTTACCAACCTTTAATGGTTTGGTAAGAAGATAAGCATTCATCTCGGATGACTCTGGGTCATCTATAAGAAAGCGACAATTACGTGCAAATTTCACAGTGTCAGAATTACGAGCAATCGTCATCGCAATACGGGAGTCACCTCTCGTTACAAAGAAATCTCTATCTTCATATTCTCCAGTCAGGTACTTTGTACCATCTTCGATAACACACCATTGCTCATGTATCACATGATCTGAGTCGATCCATTTGAGTAAGAAATTGCATTGCAATAACTTGACTCTGGTTCGCAGCTCAGTATTGGCATCTTTTTCTGTGATAAGCCAATAATTATCAGCCCATTCTACAAGACCGCCACATGTAAAATCCTCTCCAGGAAGAGAGTGCATGATTTTTTCATTTAAGTTATCAGAGTCATCTATAATAACCGAGCGTTCCTCACCATCAACTATCACATTGTGATATGATAAAGAATCTGGAAGCTTCTCGCTTAATCTACGTGAAGTACGAAATAGAGCAGCTTCTCGCTTAGTCTTGCCTTGAGCACATACACGGCTTTCATATACATCCCAGATTCCCATGTTTACACCTCCGTAACAGTAAAATACTCTTCAAGCTTATTGCATACAGAGATAGCATGGAAAACTTCTCGCCTTGCATCACTCACAGTACATTCTGGTGTATCAATCAGATACTCCAAAATAGCCATAAGTGTGAGATAGGATGAATTTACTCTCAGCTCAGGAAGTAATCCTTTACCGCCGATTAGCTCAACACGCAAGCTACGCATATATGTTTGTAATGACTCTTCTCCATTTTCTCGCATAGGGAGAATCTTAAAAAATCGATTTACGAGATCGTGGAAATAATTCTTTACGAGATCATTCCGAACATCTTGTCCGGTAATCGTAGTTACACCACTCATAAGTGTAAGTCCGTCAGATCCCCAGTATTAAAGGAATACTCCCGAATCATCTGAGTGTAATCCTTTTTTGCATCTGCATATGCGTTCCCTACACGCAAAAGCAGCTCAGCAGGAGAGTAGGTCGTGAAATCCTGCGTATTAATAGCGTTTTCCAATAACTCCTGCTTGTACACGTATGGCTTTAGCCACTGTACGACCATTCCTTCTGAAACAATATCCGCAATTTCAGTTAAATCATCATCTGGAACGTCCACGTTGAACACTCTTGTTTCATCGTCACCAGTGGTGGAAAAGTCATACTGACAAATTTTTCTAAATCCGCTGATTGCTCGTTTCATGTAACCAATAACAACACTATCCCTTTGAGATTGCTCAAGAGAAAGTAAATCACGCTCAGTTACTTTTTCGAGAAAAGAGCCGATGAACACGTCGTAAGAAACGCTCATACGAAACCCTCCTATCTTTCAATCAGTTCAACTCCAAGAGACTCCTCTAATGCGGCAATCGCTTTATTGGAATCAATCGCCCCATCAGCGATCAGAACTCTGGCACGGTAGGCTACAGATTTCTTCTGACCGTCAGACATTCCTCCGATAATCTGAGAGATAGTTTCAGCATCTTTCTGGAAAATCTCGTCGAAATCTTCAATGCGTACTGCATTTCGATAGAATCGCTGTACGCCAAGATAATCTACGATCCAGTCCTCATCGAACATAAACCAGTTGTTTTCAAAGAATTTCTTATAAGAGTTCTTTGCGTTTTTCAGCTCTCTGAGTTCCATTTCCTGTTCAGCTCCGAACTGATCCCACACAAATCGCTCTCCTGTATGCTTGCTAACATATACCAGTCGTCCCTGAAAACCATTGCGAACAGTTACATACTGTTCAGGGTCAATATCTTTTGGAACAATAGGTTTTACAGTTTTTTCAGCAGCTTTTCTAGTCCGAGTTTTTCTCTTTGGAGTTTCGGCAGCTACGGATTCTGTAACTGCATTCTGTTCCACAACCTGAGTTTCAGTTTTAACTTCCATAATTACTCCTTCCGTTCATAAACGGGAGCCATTACAGCTCCCGTTGCATTCTTATTTCGATTACGCATTCATTTCGTAACGACCAACACCGGCGTTACCACCAGCCAGGACAATACCCATTCCGTACTTCTCGCCGTACAGGTATTCCTGTGTGAAGTCTGCGTTGCTCATCGGGTCGCCCATGAGAACGATAGGACTTCCTTCGTATACGACTTTAATCGGCTTATCATCACCAGCGATGATGGTGATAACATCGTCATCGAATACGAACTCAGTAGAACCTACTTTATGGCGCTGTGGAGCAGCTACTACAGGAGTTCCGTAGAACTTGCCATAGTATCCCATATTGTAGAGATCGTCTTTAGCACCATCGTTCTGGATAGAAGCTTTCAGCTTACGCAGTGCTTTCTTTGTGCCGATGATTGTAGCCTGCTGTCCGTTAGCAGCTGCTTCAACATGAGAAATCAGGTCTAACAGCTCATCCTCGTCGTATGCACCTGCAACCGGGAAGTATGTAGTACCTCCAAACTGGTCAGCAGTAGCACCACTCCACAGAGTGTAGATATCATTCAGAAGTTTCTGACGGAAGGACTCAGATACCTTGTTGATAAAGTCGTTGAAATCAACACGACCTGCAAGTACACGGTTCAGTTCCTCGTAAATTCTAACTGTCTTGAGAGAAGTCGGAATAGATGCCTCAGATACACCGCCGAGTCTCTGACGTCTGATACCCTGAGTACCATCAGCTGCTTCAGAAACTACAAACAGGTTTCTATCCTCAACGAGGAAGATGTTCTTGTCACCTTCAGGAACATTACGGAAATCAACCAGAGCATTGAAATATTCGTCGCCCTGAAGACCCTCAACAACAGTTCTGCTCAGTGTCTCCTCCAGAAGAGAGAACAGACCTGCACATTTACCGTCTCTGATTTTCTTGTAATCCAGAACGGTACTTCCGCCATTAGCCTCGATCAGAGCCTGTCTAAGCAGCTCCTGAGACTGACCTACGGAATATTTTTCAACCTTGCCTTTGTAACCATCAACAGCAAGTTTTACAATATCTTTAATTTCAGCCATTATAAAAATCCTCCTTGTAAATTATTTAGTTAGCATGACTGACGATGTTTTAGTCAATCTTGATAACGTAGTATGTATATCGACCAGCAATCTCAACGTCGATAATCTTTCCAACAGTTGTAGCACCGGAAGTTGCAGATGCTGCAACATTCAGTTTTGTACCAGCTGCAAGCTCTACGATATTTCCCTTTGCAGGAGATGCGAGACCAGTCAGAGCTTCTTTAGTTACAGAGAACATATTTCCAGAATGGAGTCTATATCCTCTACAAGCCTTACCAGCCGGGTTGATGAATTCATCCAGGTTGCGGAGTCTTTCATCATACGGTACTTCAGGAGCAGCGATCAGTACGACCTCTCGAATAGGTGTATCTTTTGCGACATCTTCTCCGAGGAATACCTCGCGCTCACCGTCCATAAGCTCAGAAGCTTTCAGGACACTTCCGTTTTCAATTTCGGTAGCAGTAGTTTTAGCTGTACCCATGTATTTAACAGACACCAGTTCACTACGAACATCAGTACCAGTCATGTTGTCTGTTCTAACAACGCCATATTTAGCCATAAATTTTTACCTCCTTATTCTTTAGCAGAGAAGCCATACTCCTCAAAAAGACCGCCATAAGGCTGGTCTGCCTTGTTATTTTCTGGTGTTTCAATAGGCAGTTTAGGAGCCTTCTGACTGAAATTCATTTTAGTCTGTACTCCATGTCTACCACGAATTGCATAACATTTCTCCTCAAGAGCATCCAGTTCAAACTTCATGCAGTCAACATCACAATCTGTCTTCAGATTTTCAAATGCTTCTACACCTACAAGATCTTCAAACTTAGCGAATACTTCTGCAATTTCGGATTTACGAGCTTTCTCCATAGCAGCTGTTTCTGTATCAGCTTTAAACTTACGAAGCTCCTCAAGCTCTGCCTCCATAGAAGTAATCGTTTCAGATGCGTTCTGGTATTTTGCTTCAAATTCAGCAGAAGCAGCAGACTTGTCGGTCATTACCTGTTCCATCTGCTCGAATACCTGTGCAATAGGAGAAACCTGCTCGCCCTCATCAAAGTCAGCGATTACATATTTCTTACGCTTTTTGTTCTCAAAATCGATTTCAATACTGTCTCCGTTTGTCTTGTAAGAGAATCCATAGAGCAGCCAATCGGTTCTGTCCCAGCAGTAAACTTCCATAGCGTCAAAGTCACAATCTACAAAGAAATAGCGACTACATTCGCCCCATTCACACTGGATTTTCTCTGCATCGAGTGCTCGCATGATTTCATCAACGACGTTACTTGTAAGGGCGAATTTATTTTTATCTGTATCAACCTCTGGGTCAGACTTTTTGTCAGCCTCTGTGATTGCTTTGAATTTTTCTTCAAGCTCCTCAACAGTAAAATCATCAATGGAGAAATCAAGAGTATTAACATCAATGCCATACTTTTCAATTAAATTCTGTTTATCCAATCCTTTACTTCCTCCTTCCATTGAGTATTTGTGTGAGTGTATATTGCCAGTCTCATCAGAGACAGTGACATCTTTTAAACTATCCTTTAGCTCAAGCATCATCTTAGAAAATTCCTGTTTGAAATCCTGTTTTGAAAATGCAAGAGATGCAGATTCATAGCACGGTTCAACACCGATCAATGCAAATGCTGTAAACTCGAAATCCTTAATACAGTAAATCCCATTGATGGTTTCACCATCCTTGACGGTAATTTCCATGCTTTGAGCTGTAATTCCATCTTTTTTGATTTTTCTGTAAGCCTCCTGGCGCTTCCATATCAGAACCTCGGCGCACAGATACTCGTTTACAGTACCGTCATCTTCCTCGACAGTTTCCCAGTATACTTTTGCTGTCTGTGGAACTACGCCAATAGGCTGAGTTAGATTCACAAGAATCAAACTGCCGTCATCCTTGCGGACAAGTTCCATGTCATGACCACCGAGAGTATCAGTCTCTCTGTCGTAATTGCATACAACCGGGCAGTTGTAAATCGTTTTGATGCAACTTTCAAATACATCTTTGGAAATAGAACTGCCATTTCGGTTATCTCCTGTATATGCAATGCGAAGAATCCCGGAATCAAAAGAAGAGTTAATCTCGCATAAATCGGTTAAAGATGATGCGTATGTAAGATTTAAAATCTCTGTTTTCATCTATAACCTCCGTAATACAAAGACCCGCATGGTTACTCATGCGGGCTAAAAAGTTAAAATGTCTGAAAGAGCAAATGTTCCGTCATTCATGGAGAAACACAATTCCTCTTTATTTTTAAATACATACATTTTTTTTGTGTTGTCTGCTTTCAGTAATGTATATCCCTGAGAGAGAAGTATGTCTCTATCTGATTCACTAAAAGCATATATGAATTTTTTCATGAATCATCACCGCCTATCCCCAATCAGAACTCTGCTCGGCGGATTGTTCTCCACTATCCGTCAAATCCGTTTCATCTGACTGTGGTCTGCCACCTTCATCGGTTGGAGCATTACTGTCCGTAGATGTGGTATTGCCACTCATCTGAGTAGAACTCTGAATTGGTCTAAACATATCTTGCAGACCCATGACCTCTGTTTCAAGGAAACTCATAGCATCAAGTTCTGCCTGTCCAAGTCCCTGAGACGCTGCATACATTGCAATCGTAGGAAGTCCGTATGAAGCAGCTTTGAGATATGCATCACCCATTTCTTTTCGGTTGTACGGAGATACATCCAGAAAAGTGACTTTAAAATTCTTTCCATAGCTCTGAGCCTGTATAAATCTGTTCACAGCGTCTTCAATGCTTCGCACAATGCCGAATGTGAGACTTTGGTCGGCTTTTATTGATAATGAAAGAGCATTAGCAGATGCCTTTTCATTATTAAACAGAAGCGAAGATACGCCAGCGGATGTGAAAATATTCTGCTCTGCATCTGCTATTGTATTTGTATCACCAGTATTAGACTTCTCGAAGCCGATCTTCGTAATAGGCATCGGAGTAAGGATGGAACCAACTTCTTCAGGAAGGACAGAATCTAAGTTCTGCCAGAATTCTTTTGCCTTGTTCAGATCAATACCCCAGTTGCCATCTTTATCCATAGGAAGAGCCATTACAAGCATTGCATAATTTTCCAATGCTGTTTTGGTTAATTTCAGCTGCTTATAATCTTCAAGGTCATACAATTCTCTTAATATACCGATGAACGGTGGTAGAGAATACGCCAGGATATCATTATTAACCTTAATTGCAAATGAAGTTGGAGAATCCAATTCAAGCCATCTTGATGTACGCTGTTTCTGGTAAACAGCGTATTTTGTCTTAAATTCCTGCGGATAAAACTCCAATAAAGCACTGTGAGAATCGAAGTATGAGAAGTCAAAGGATACATTCAATACATTTCCTTCGATTGTGGATATAGCACAATAATCACTAGGCAGCTGTTGGATAGTGATATTATCATTTGTCACCCACATAGTTCCGTAGAATGTATCCTCTCGTAAGCAGACGGTTAGGATTTTCGGGAACTGAGTTTTAATGCTCATCGCAGACAGAGCATTTAATACCTTACGATAGTTTCTATTTATCGTTTTGGCGTTGGTAGATTTAGGGTCAATCTTATACGGAGACACTACATATGCTAAATCAGACAGACTTGCAAAATACTGAATGATTCTTCTAAAATGAGAAGATGCGCCATATATATATGTAACAGCATTACGAATCTGCTTTTCGTATGTATATGGGTTAGCAAGATATCCCTGTACATCTTCTTTAGAATACAAAGAGAATGTAGGGGTAGTAGTGTTATTGTTTAGGTCTCTAGTAATTAATCTGTTAAGAACAGCAAATTTGCTAGAAATACCTATCATGCCGGAAAAATCTTTTACACTAGAATCTCCAACTTGCTTTTGTTCTGCCATACAATCCATTCACCGCCTTTCTTCTATAATTTGGAGCCTTAATGATAAACATATCGGATGCTCCATCGCCGATATTCTGTCGCTTACTCATTTTGTTTTCAATTTGCATAGCAACATAGTAGTTATACGAAAGACTGGAATATCTATCTTTACGCATTCCAGCACGTTCTGTAATTTTGATTTTTCCACCAGACTCTTCATATAAAAGCTTTGTAAGCTCATCTACGAGTAGAGTTGTGTGGATATACGGAAGCTGAAGTGACATTTTGTCTGAGTCGGAAAGTGAATTATATCCACGTATCTCTGCCAGGTATTTTTCAGCATCGTATTCTGTTGAGAGTAATCGCATTCGACCACTGCGGAATGCTTCCCTTAACATAAAAGCACAGTCTGAATTAAACTGAGCACTTGCCTTGATTGACCAAATAACCTTCTTTGCACCAATAACGGTACATCTTGAAGCCATCTCTGCATTATTGCAACAAGACAATGCTGGGTATAGTTCTCCAGTATCCGGGTTGACCATATCCCTTGCTAAAGCATCATACACACCAAGACCGAGACCGTTTGTATCCAGCACAATATAATCACATTTGTAATCTTCGTACAGTTTACGAATATATAGTGCCTGTTCATCAGTTCTCATTCCTTCGCAAGCATCCGCATATACAATATTGCTTGAATATCGACCAGCTCTCGAAGGCTTCATTTGGTTAATAAAGATAGCAGTAGCATCGTTATTGTTCTTTCTGCTTGACATTAATGCAATATCTGCAGAAAGGACTCTTATTTCACCATTGTTCTTCTCCTGAATTCTGATGCTCTGGGAATTATTCAGTTTAGATGCAATTTCATCTGGTAACATTGGATATTTGATGGTTCTGTTTTTGGATATAGTAGGGAAGTCGAAAAATGCTCCGTCTTCAGAGCCATACCATAGAGCATCCATCTCCATACTCCATTTAATTTCGCTGAAATCACTTTCTGACATGTCATCAGCAACTGTCTCAGGGTCAAGCAATCCCTCTTCGATAGATAATTCATATGGGAATCCGCATACGAATTGATGTCTGTTCTCATCCTTCATAATTTCAAAGGTATCCATACACTTCGTATATGACCAATGATCTTTGAAATAAGCAGAAGATAGGTACATAGTTAAGTTCTTTTCTTTTGCGTACTCAATCTTTTTCTCAGCGTCTGTCAGTTCCTCGTATCTCGGCATACGTCTTAATGTAAGGAACTTTTTCAGAACAGTGTCGATCGTATCTTTTGAGATCAGTCGATACTCATCCAGTAGCAGCACATTACATCTGTTGCCTCTGGCGTTATCAGAGGCTGTTACTACCTTGATGACGCTTGTATTGAAGAATACAATCTGTGCATTGGTTCCATTGATCTTCGATTGCTTGTCATCTATTTCAGCCCTCAATTCTTCTGATTGAGGCTTCAATTCAAGAAGTATCTTCTCAAGAACGTTGATAGCCTGTCCCCTGGTTCCGGACGCAATACAAATTTTTGTACCCGGATATAAGATGCATCTTACGACGCAGTAAATAGCACTGATGTATGTCTTACCAAGACCACGACAAGCAATTAATACAAACGTGGTACTCCAGAACATCATTGCAAGTAAGATTCGCTGAAATAGTCTTAACTGAATGTGTAAATAGTCTTCGGCAAACTTATCAGGATTGGCACGATAAAAGGCGCCCCATATAGCAGCGCCCTCCATGACAGATTCATATCTATCCATTATTCATCACCATCCTGACTTTCTGAGTACGCATCGATCAATAAAGATTCATCGTCCTCATCTTCGTATTCAGGCTTTTCTACTCGAAGTCTATTAATTTCATCCTCATACAACCTGGTATATCCATTCTTTACACCGCACATTTTGCATATATGCCCAAGCCATGTGAACACGTATTTTTTAATGCGGTTGACATCCTGTAAAGATTTATCAATTTCAGGTAATGGACGTTTGTTCTCATACCTAAATAACCATACGCCAAGCGGAGTGTTAGCTATTGAAGCATCCAGTTCGTCAGATTTCTTTTGAGCTGGCTTGAGGTTTAAACTACCAATCAGTGTATTCAGTGAGTTTACGCTCTTGTCAATAGATTTTCCGGCAGCAGCGTCCTTCGATATACTTACTTCAAGATTGCAGAGCTGTCTCATTAACACGTCGCTACCGATATCATTTCCGCCAGCATCAGAGAAGGCATCTGGAAATTTTGAACTGTAATATTTGCGACGTTGTTCAAGCTGCTCATACATCTCTTTAGAATACCCAGTTCCCCAAAAGGCAATTACTTCTTGCGGGATATCCGGTTCATCGGCAGTATTTGACTCATCTGCCTCATCTGGTTCTATATCTTGTGGCTCTGCTGCAACCTGTGTAGTATCAAAAGACCACAGGATGCCCTCGTCGAGCAAAGTATCATCATAGCTTTTACCTGCACATGAGACGCTATTGATACGAACAATATACTGTGTCATTAATGATCGCACAGAACTTTTCTTTACTACGCTATCAAAAATACTTTCATTCCAGTATAAGTCTAGTTTACGGCATGTCTGTCTGACCGCCATTTTTGAGTCCTTACATTGTGCGAGATACTGACTATATATTTTGTCAATACACGATCTGCAATACGGGATGTACCCCAGACCTTTATATAGTTCTCCGTAACTTACAGGGAAAAATCCCTTTCTTTTGGAGTATCCAGTACCGCATGTGGGACAGATTACTTTATCTGTGTTCATTTCCAAAGCCATTATTCATCACCATCCTCTTCGTTAAAATCAGGTGATTCATAGATGGATAGACGCTCAGCCAAAGAAAGTTCATACATTTTGGCACACATCTTTAAATCCTTGCCAGATTCAAACTTTGGTACATACCTGCCAGAGACTTCAACATCTTCATGCGTGACGGGATGCTTATTAGTTCGCGGTTTTCTGTAGTTTAGAGAGAGAGTACCGAACCCTCTGATAGACACAGACTCACCTCGTTTTAAACTGTCACCAATAACCGCAAGGCATGTGTCCATCATTGCCTCTACATCGTCATATGTAAATAGAACACCTTTATCTGTTTTCTTGACAACAAAGTCTTTTGTATTTCCTTCGTCATCAGATATATGGAAAACCTGCTTTTGGGATGAGACAGGTTTCCGAATATTATTTTTTCGCATCACGTTTGCAATGCGACGGACTAATTCCTTTCTATTCATATTCATAATCTCCTTTGTCTCTATATTTACAGGTCTCCCAAGCCTTTCTGCTCGGGCGCAACAATATCGCCATCTTTAAAGTACATTCCGATCTGTTCATCAGCATCAATGTCTTTGTACAACTGAACCATATCAGAAGACTCCCATGCGACAATACTCTGGATTACTCCGTCCGGTATTCCGGCTTTCGCAAGACTGGTGGTGAAATAATGTCGCAGGCTATGAATATAGGCTGGCTTGCCCGATAACCTTGAGAACGTATTTGACCAGCTATTAATGGTTGAGATCTGAATATGTTCTTCGGGATTCTTTGCATCGGGGAACAACCATTCGCTATCGCCATATTTGTCCAGACGACGATTGCGCCACATATCGAGATATGGTGTGAACTTCTTTGCAAGCGTGTAGCAGTTAATCATCTTGCCACCGCCTCTGCCTTTAGTTTTGATTGGAGCGCTTTTATACAAAGCCCCACCGCATACCAGTTTATCCTCATCAAAATCTGATATCTTGAATCTACATAATTCGGATTTCCTTCTTCCACTGTACATTGCGAGAGCGAGATAGCAGGCTTTTTCATAATCCTTGCGCTCAACAAGCTTCTCCAACAACGCCTCAAGTTCAGAATCCTCCCATACTGTCTTTTCTCTGACAGGTCTATTCACCGGATTCTCTACTTTGTTGATAATATTTCTGAAATTAGGAAATTCATCATCCAATACGCTTTCAATGAAATTACTCATGGATGAGAGAGCAGCTTTCAACCTTCTGATTCTGGCTGGGCTATTCTCATTTGAATTTAAAAGCCAATTCTGATAAGCAACGATATTTCGTTTTGTCCAATTCACGAAGAATGTATTGTTGTTATGCTGTAAGCACCACACGAATGCAATCTGAATATCATTTTCATATCCAGCAATAGTTGTTTCGCTTCTCTGGATTGAGCGAAGATAGTCCTTGAAGTCTTCAAGTAACTGTGTATTTTCTGGATTCACTTGCGCCAGAAGCTCTGGGCTAGTGATTGAGTTCATTTTTGTCTTACGTCCCACGCGCAAGTACCTCCTTTGTTATTATTTTGAATGGGAAGTGATGGAGTCGAACCACCCGAGCCGTTAAGCAACTGATTTACAGTCAGCACCGCTACCTCTACGGGATAACTTCCCAAATAAAAACCGGAGCATTTTACAGCTCCGGCTATGTCCGTTATGTAGTTTTTAAATCAATGTCATAATGACACACAATTCCAGTATCATCGCAGACGCATACCATCTGCTCCGGCGTACCATAGATTCTCTTCTGAACACAGAAGTCATCTACGCCCATAAAACTTCCATCCATGACAGTTTTGATTCCCTGGATTGATTCGACACGATTATGATGCAGATGTCCTGACAGAATTGCATACACCGGCTTGCCTGCCAGTGTCTGTAAAGACTGTACTTTGGCGGCAGATCCGTCATAATCGCCATGAATGCCGAGATATGTCTTTCCTCGAATATCGACGGTATACATCGTTTCATCAATTTTGTCGTCCATGACGAATACATTCTTGAAATTCTGCAGTCTTGCCTTGATATACCACTCAACCAGATCATCTAAGCGTTCTGTATGCAGAGAGTTCTCTTTATTAGGAGAAATTCTACTATGATTACCAGCGACACTGATAAATGACACTGTGTTGAAATGTTTACTAAGTTCTGCTAAGAATGTAGATATCAGCTCCGATACACCTGTAATCTGCTGGATAACATTTTCCTTATTGGTAACAGCGATAGAATAGTGGATGTTTCCAGATATCAGATCGCCATTCGCCCATACAATGCAATTTTCGCTATTATGTCGTTTGCCAATTTCGATAATACGATCGAGGTAAGACCGCATCATCTCTGCACAAATGTCAGAATTATAGACATTCCATGCGTTATGTACGTTTGCTCCATAATGGATATCATTCAGGCTTACCAACAGATCATTATCAGAAGGTACAATATCATGTGGTTGATATTCAAGACCTTTCATATTGCCTTGCAGTATTGCGTTAGTAAGAATTTCATTCAATTCTTCCTGTCTGGAGCGTGCTCTAATGGAGCTGTTGAGAGCAACACGCTGATCGTACATTTTCTGCTTCTCTTTGCGTAACTCTAATATCTTTTCGTCGATTTCTGACATCATATTCTTATCACTAACCGCTGACAGATTCATGCTATCCATGAGTTCAAGCGTTTTTCGACTGCCATACATCATACGTCTCGCAACATCACTCGAATAAGGTTGACCGTATACCTTTTCGGACAGTTCGACATAATCTACATCCGCAAGTGTACGATCAACAAGCTTACCATAAATAAGTCGCTTATGATAATCCATAAGCGACTCTTGTGGTTGTCGTTCTATATTCATATTGAGCACCTACCCTTCGGCGCACACAGTACACTCGTTACGGTATGCTTTAAGGAAAGCCATGATTCTGTCAGACTCTTCACAGAAATAATGATGTCTGCCAGATTTATGTTTCATGGTTCTACGGATATGTGCATCTGGAAAACTTTTTAAAATTGCTTCCTTCTCAACCTTTGTTACTCTAACCATTTCGATTCTCCTTTGACTCTTGTATTTATAGAACAATCACGTTCATATATTCCCTTCATACAAGCACCTCATCAAATACCTATATACGGTTGAGTATCAATATGTTAAGAGTGGTAGCAAATTTATATCGTGCTAAAAAAATAATTTACACACCTAAATTTTTCCTTCGCATGATGTAGTTTACCCGCTGTTGAACGCCTATTTCTGTGGCGCACGCTTTGCAGAATTTCTGTTTCCGTCCTTTTTCTGGGTCTGTATATTTTACTGTAATACCGCAATTTTCGCATTCAAAGTACGGGTTACGTTTATGCTTTCTATATTTATATTTCATATACTGATATCCCAGATTGCGAAAATCTGATACCGATAAAGCAACAGGAGAGGAGTCATCTACGAAGCATACACGAACGTTTGTGTTATCAATACGCTTAGAGAATCGGAGTAACCCAGCATCTTTTAATACGCCGTATAATAAACATTGCCGTTTAATAGATGTATTAATATTTGCAAGAGCCATTATTTCATTATCCTTATTATTTACCCAGTAATCAGTCTCCGGTGATACAGCATACCAATATTTAGCAAGACACAGAAGAGTAAAGGCTAATCTCTCCAGTTGGACACCATCCAATGACTCGATAAGCTTCAGCTCATTCTCTGTAATATCGAGTTGGTCAATATCGACTGCTTCATATTTGAAAGCACTGGTTACTGCGTACTCAAGAGCTGCGTCCCATTTTGGGAGAGAAGCAAGTGGGTCGCATTGTAATAGGAAGATATCCAGTTTCTGACGTACTTCTTTTTTCTTTTCATACCCATTATCTATGTAATATCTCGCAATGCGACGCAATGTTTCAGATGGCTTCTTTCCAAGTGATTTGGACTGAATCATTTTTTCAGCCCAATCATTTTCTTTTAATACAATACTCATTCGTTCACCTCTAATTTCTTTGATACTATTTTGAATCGTTCACCACAATACTCGATATCTCCCTCGGAATCCAGTGTCGGGAAATTAACGGTGTGATTATGATTTAATAATAAATTATGTATAATTTCTGAGCCACACATATTCCAAGCAAATCTTTTGGATGAGCTTTTCTTGTAGCACAGATCCAGAACAATATTGCATAACGCCGACTCATTCTGGCAGATAATGTCACAGGACTTACGAAATTCTGCATTCATTTCAGAAAGTTCTGTAAAGGCATCATATTTGTCTATTTTTTCGCTCTGAGCAAATACAGTATAGCTTTGCATTTTTTTGTTATAGTCCTCATAGAGCTTTTTGATGGCTTTGTACTGAGTAGTAGTATAATCCTCAGAAGCATTTTTCATAATCGTATAGTCAAATTTGATTTTGGAATTATGTTTTCTGATATACCCATCAAATTCCTGCTCGAATCGTCTGCATATTTTATTCATGACACAATCGCCAGTGCCTACAGGCATTCGGTAGTCATAGTATCTAAGAAAGTCAGATTGCCGTTCTGTCAGTTCATCGGCAGGGATTAATCTAAGCTCATCAACAGTCATCTGAAATTCTCTCAGACAGTTTCGATTCGTATTTTTTATGTATTGATTATATTGCTTCATGAGAGCTGGGTAGATATATCTCATAAAGTATGGCTTCTTATCAGCGACAATACTTCTGTAGAATTCTCTCAGTTCATCATCCTCAATCTTATTCGCAGCATGTCTATCATGCCATGTTCTCGGCATCGGCTTACAGATAATTCCCTTTGCCTTGTCGATTGCATTCTGCTGATATAACTGACCGCATCTGATACGATAGGAGAGTGTGTCGTATTCAACGCTTCCTTTTGGATAATGAGAACGAACCTCAAACATAGATGTAATGTAATTAGTTGTCTGCCCGATATCATTACCGAAGCTTTCAATATTGGAACGTACAAAATCATCTTCAGTAGGAATTGTCTTAGCTGCCTTGCGCTGAGCGCACATAAGAGCTGGAAGCGGTTCTAACTTCTCAACGAGGATTCTATTGTCACTGAGCATAACTAAGTCACCGTCAAAGTCCATTCCGTTTAATGCAGCGGCTGCAGTATCCCATGCATTGAAGATCGTACAGGTCTTCATGTATTGATACCAATAATCAGCATCAGAGCTATGAACTGGATGTACCAGACGAATGTTATTGTGGCAGGTCATAGGCGCACGAAAACAGGCAAGCTTCTCTGAGCCAAAATCTCTCCAGTATTTATTGTAGATTTCTCCAGATTTCAACAGACCGGTTACTTCCAATCCAAACATGCTCTGGCAGAGTGCGTATGGATCACCAGACACTATGGAATAGTTGCCATGAACTTTAAGTACCCCTACTTTAGCTTCATCAATACGATTTTTTATGAGCTGATAGATTGCATTCTGAACGAATGGGTCGTCAATCATGCGTTCATCAATCATGATTGCTTTTACAAAATCATCGTCCAGATTTTCAATATTGGATTCGTTCATGCCAATACCTTTTAAAAACAGCAGTGTTTTACGCCAATCGCCATGCAGAACATCTTTGATCTCATTCATTGTTGGAGCTATCAATTCTTCAATCTCATCATCGGATAAATCGTAGCTCTGAATGAATTGGTAGTTCAAGGAGTGCTCACTCTCTAATTCTTTTGGGCAGGTCTTTGCAATGCCGAATGTGTATCCGTTGGATAATGAGTTTTGTACATACGCTTCGCAGCTATCGTAACTATCCCAGAGCTTTACCATAGAAGTAGTGAGAATCAGTTCTACATCACGCACATCGAAATCGTTTCCCCATGCATCTTTGATGATGTATTTTCCTCCGGCAATTTTTTCTGCAAAATCTACATAATCAAATGTGAAAGCCATTCCTTTTTCAAATGAGAAACGGGTGTTGGCTCCACTGATTGTATAGTCAAGTCCAAGCTCTTTGCTCCAACGCTCTGCGAGTAATGGAAGCATCATTCCAAAACCATCTGAAGCATCAAGATCAACCTTTTGCTGTTTCTGTAATTCCATTGCCGGTTCGCCATCGCATTCATCAGTCAGATATACAATATCAGAGAGGAACGAAGTCTCACAGTCATTTACTACAGCGATTCCTCTTGGGAATGAAACCGGAGTAGAAGCACTACAGGTAAGCGCCTGATATGCTTCGAGCTTTGCAGTAACCAGTTCTTTTTCTGGATTTCGTCCATTAGATATTCTGCGATGCAGTTCGTCAACAACTTTTTCACTTACAAATACGATAGTGCTGTTCTTGATTCCACCATTGGTTCCGAGCAAGCGTCTATATTTTACGCCATTGATCTGAAAGCCTTTGCAGGCACGATAGTAGTCCTTTTCTTTGTCAATCATCAGAGTGACGTAATCTGCCTTATACTGCAGCTGATCCAAATCATCGTACAGCTTCTTAATGGCGTGTCTGTTCTTTACACTGTTTGGAGCAGTTCTTAAACTGCGAATTTCTTCCTTGATTTTTTTAGCTTCAGCATCAGCGTCTGTGATGTCATTCAGATAATCAATCCAGCGCAATGTCTGACTGTCGGCAAGAGATATTACCTCTTCGTTTCTTCTTGCCTCCTCGATCGGAAGTGTCAGCCGCCAACGATGTTTACGAAGGCGGCTACTATGTAGCTTATAAATAAATTTTTGACAAGTAAGTTGCTTGCTAATTTGAAACACCTCATTTCTATGTAATTATTTAATTAGCATGATGATATAAATTAATTATTGAACTCATTGATATATTCACGCCATGCACTTTCAAATTCTGATCGACCATCCTCAACCATTCGCTCTACAGCATCATCTGTAAGCAAATCTCCATCAAGAGGGTAGAAGTCCTCACATGGTGTTGTCTCGCTGCAGCTTTCTTTATATACACAGTTATTACATTTACGCTTCATTGATTGTATTTCCTCCCTGTACTGTTTCTTCAATCCAATTTTCAAGCAGGTTCCTCATACGTCTGCTCGGTATGTATAAATATATCTCATCTCCATCCCTGATGGCTGATCGCCAGATCCACTGAACCATAATAGATAGAGCATACATATCATCGTCTGCCTCTATGCCGTGTTTGTGATAAAATGTCTTTTCACCGACATTCATAAAGAGGTTGACCAGATAAATCATATAATGTCGGTTCCTGTATTCGTTTGTCGCTTTCATATTGAACCGCAAAAATGACCTCGTATATCCTTTACCACTAATTTTGCATCTGCAGTCATTGAATGTACCCCACATTTTCTCTCCGGCAGGGGCGTTTCTCCAGATATTATTAATGCAGTTGTTGACATTGTTCTTTAGCTGCTCCACATTGTTTTCATCTCTGCCAAACCAACTCATTGATAACGCATGATAGCTGTCACCGATATTGTTCATCCTATCATTATCCAGAATATGAATCATATCTTTTAAATGGCTGACGTATTCCGGTGTATATCCCGGATAGTCACAGAATCGATACTGTCCTGACTCTGTTTTATGGATACCGATATACTCATATGGAAGCTGGTACATTTCCAGAAAATGATGGAGTGACTGCCCCTTGAATATGTACGTCAGTATGATTACATCTTTGAATGCCGTGATTAACTCCGGTGGCAATACCCAATAAAAAAGATGTGTGCCAGCACTGTCTTCCATCTGAATTAACTGGCGAACCTTTAAGAATTGCCGTAGCTCGTGATAAAGTCTTCCATTATAGTCCTCTTTGGCAAGATAGTAAGTATCCTCATCTCGAATAATCAGCCCGGAGTCAATCGCTAATTGGATATCGTCTGGATGGAAATCATATTTCTCCAGAACATCTACGTTTTCATCAATAATGAGGCGATAGCCATATTCTCGGATGTCATCCAACATATCCTCCGTGTACCGCTTGAATGCCTGATGGGTGGTCGTGATATTCTTTCCCTGTTTAATGAGAGCAGCGGTATGCTCACTCTTCTTGAACCCATACTGTTTTAGCTTGTCACTCGGTTCCACGAAATGCATTGACTTGCATCCATTCTTGATTCGTTCAGCTTCTTCCAAGTATGGTGTGATGTATATGAACTTTTCATCTTTATGCTCATTCATATACGTGATAGCGGCACTGGATTTGCCAGTACCCATGATTGCATCACAAACCTGGATCATTTTAAACCTCCTTTTTACGATTTCTTTTTGTGATTTTACAACCTAAAAGTTGTAACTCATTTCTTAATCCGTTGATTATCAATGTCTTGCATTGGCATTCCTAACAACTATAGAAAAACACCATCTTTGCTTTTGATATAAGGCTGCTTGATATAGCATTAAATACACAGCGGATTCAACATTGTAAATAATTTAATTAGCTTTACAATCCAAAAAATAAAATCTGCAATAAATAAGCAGATCATTTATTTAGCATTATTATACCATTGTTTGCCTGGTATGTCAATAAGTAAATAATTTAATTAGCATGTAAAATTCGAGTAAATATTTTGCAGAATTGGGTTCGCTGGTTACCGTCTTTTCTTATTGAATAGGTAATATTGATTATCAATGAAGCATAAGAAAATCCAATAACCAGCGGTGAACCTATGTGAAAACAAGGCTGATTTTGGGAGTTTAAGCTGTATGTGGGAGATGAAGCGACTTCCTTCTAATAGATTCAGACAGCGGACGAAAATACCATAACTACCGCCCCTATGTTCCATAGTGGGAAAAGGGAACATAGATATATAGAATTGCAAAAAGTTTTCCTAGTGGGTTACGGTAAAGAAAGAAACGTTATAAAATTAGCTTGACATTTC
Source organism: uncultured Ruminococcus sp. (assembly GCA_937907215.1). GTDB lineage: Bacteria > Bacillota > Clostridia > Oscillospirales > Ruminococcaceae > Ruminococcus_C. The sequence goes on along the minus strand of CALESG010000001.1, from coordinate 32 downwards.
TATATATTCATGTTATGTTATAGTTCCAAGCT